>CAZJDS010000241.1:0-4017 GCA_964544795.1 uncultured Alkaliflexus sp.
TTGCCGTCGGCAGATTTTCCATCGTACAGCACAATGATAAAAAGCGCTGAAACAGCAATGGCCAAAACAGCATTAATAATTAATGAAAGATTTTTCATTTGTGAACAATTTAGTTTTTTATGGATTTAATAAAAACACTTTCCAATATTCTGTTTTTCGCTTAGTGCTATAGTATTATAAGTATTTAAAATAAGTATAACAATAATATTTAAGTATAACATGGAAAGCGGAAAGAGATTTTACCAATGTCATACATCTTACCTACTTATATTTTTTCGACAACAAATATAAGTTTATAACCACAATTTAAAAATAGTTGTATAATAAATTTCAACTTCTGAAAATAGAAACAATCTCTTTTTACAATCCACTTATTTTATTAATGCCACAAAGAATGCTAAAAACGAGCTAAAATAACTCAACAAAAAAATTAAAATAGTGCACGACGTGTAGGTCTGTAGTTGCTGCTCTCTTCATAACTAGGCTCTCTACATGGAACAGGTCCACGGGAATTGGGTTTTATTGATCGACTGTGAAACCGATAAATAATGGAAAACTCATTGGCTCCTCCACTGTATCCAGCCAATCCAGATAGTGTTAAATCATAGCTATATGCCAGATGGATGGTTCCCACATTTAGTCCTAAACTAAAAACCAAGGCGTCGTTGTTACTTAAGCCAGGCGAACTCAAGCCAGGAATCCCTCGATACCAAAGACCTACTTCAATGGGATTGGTGTACCAATAGGCACCCAAATCCAACTGATGAAAATTATCCTGACGGCGATACATAAATGCCAGAGAAGCACTCTGCTCATCTCTATTAAATGATGCTTTTTGATAAACATACTTCCCTCCACCATAAATAACCGTTTTTATGGGTAAAGAAGATTCTACATCGGTAAAACCTATATTATTTTTGACAAGATGATCCACCGTAAAACCTGCCCAAAAAAGATCACTATAAACCATTGCCGAAGCAGTGGCATCCAACTTCCGAAAATTTTCTATGGGGAAATCTGCATTAATCCAAGGGAATTGATTCCCTTCAGGACCCACCTGCGACAAGCGAGATGGATCTATTTTTCGCTCAGCATATTTAAACTGAAGTCCAGGACGCACAAATATATCTTGAGTAATGGCCAATTCATAAGCATAGACCAATCCCAAATCCTGCGTAACCAACTGCCCGCTACCCTGATCGTCTCGCATAATCAACAACCCCAAACCACTGTTATAATCTCTTAAATATTGATCGTAAGAAACAGCATAAGTACGAAAGGTGTTAGAAATCCCTGGCCATTGATCGCGGTAATTGGCTATCAATCTTCCGCCACTGGTGAATCCGGCAAAAGAGGGACTCAAATAGAGTGGAGAAGAATAGACCTGAGAAAATGAGATATCCTGCGCTTTCAATGATCCGCCTGCAATCAATGAGAACATCAGAAATATGGATATATGTTTAAATACTTTCACTGAACAAATTAAAATTTAATTACTGCAACTAAAAGAGAAACCGATTATTGGTAATGAATTTATAAAGTCAAGTTTTCAAAAATCAATTAGATTTTTAACGCTACTCAACCTTTTACCACATCTTCCTCTTTACACTCTAAATATCTCTACGTATTAAAGAGAGATCACTTCATTTTAAATTCTATCACCTTACCAGAAGAACACTTCCTGAAGTACGGTACGCACGGCCATTAAGATATTTTCCAGAAATTTTATAAACATACACTCCTTGTGGAGCCAATTGGCCTTCGTACATTCCATTCCAACCATTATCAATGTCGTTGGTGTGGAATATCTTTTGTCCCCAACGGTTGAAAATTTCCATGGTAAACTCATCTACGTCGCGATGGGCTGGCTTAAATACCACCACATATTCTGAAGATGGATCCATAGCATCGGAACCTCCACCTGGGCGCGGTTTAAATGCGTTGGGTACCATCACAAATCCTTGCGGCTTAGCAGTCATCAAATCATTCATTCGCAAAGTGTCTATGCAACCAAATTGATTGGTAACTGCCAATTGCACAGAGTAAACCCCTTCCTCCTGATACTTGTAGGAAGGATTTCGCTCGGTGGAAGAATTGCCATCTCCGAAATCCCAAGTCCAAGAGACCGCATCACTGGAAAGATCATAGAACCGAGCCTTGTCGCCAGGAACATATACCAATTCAGGATTCACAGTAAAATCAGCTATCGGATGGTCATGAACTTCAATTTCTTTGGTAAACTTACCATCTCTTCCATCAGGCCCTGGCGATACCAACGTCACAGTAAAGCGCCCAGGTGACTCGAATATATGCGAGGGGTTACGATCACCAGAAGTAGAGCCATCGCCAAAATTCCACCTATACGTAGAACCGCCCACCGAATAGTTGGTGAAAAGAACCTCCAACGGATAGCACCCTTCTTCCACATCCGTGATGAATTTTGCATCTGGCACAGGGCGATAATCCACACTGACCAAATCGGAAGAGATACACCCTTTCACATCAATGGCCCACTTGAAGGTGTTGATGCCAACACTCAAGTTATCGACCGAAGTGTTAAAGAAGCTGTTATCATTCAATTTTGCAGTGCTGGTTCCCACAATGGTCCAGACTCCACCCAAATCACCTCCATTATTGGCATTAAGCAAAGCAGAAGGTTTATATACCACCTGATCTTCGCCTGCGTAGGCCAAAGTTTTATTGCTTACCACTGCCATTTCATCCTGTGTGGAACATTCCCCGTAGGAAACTTCCCAACGGTAGATGTTTTCTCCAAAGCCTACGTCTCGAACGATAGAGTTAAAACTGGTAGGATTTTCAAAAACTCCTTTCCCTTTCACCACCGACCAACGCCCCTCGCCAGAGACAGGATCATTAGCATTCAAAACAGTGTAATCATCACACACATCCATCTGATCAGTTCCTGCAAATGCTTTATCAGGAATTTTATTAAAGATGATTACTTTATCGGATGAAGAACAGCTTCCTTTAGAAATGGTCCATTGGAATATATTCTCACCAAAACTTAAATTTCGAACGGTTGTCTTGGCATCTGTACTATCCGCAAAATCTCCATACCCACTCACTCTACTCCAACTACCTGTACCTTGTGTAGGGCTATTGGCATCTAAAATATACGTGTCCTTACAATCCTGAATGTCAGGACCTGCATTGGCTTTGGTGGGTGTATTGTTCTCAATTTTCACTTCTGAAAACAATACGCAATTTCCTTTGGAAATAGTCCATCGCAAGTGGTTAGTGCCATAATCAAGATCGGTCACTTCCGTTCTTGGATTACTTGGATCTACAAGATCTCCTCCCCCTTTGATGATGGTCCACAATCCTGTTCCATAATCAGGCGTGGCCGCTTTCAATGTAAATGTATTGGAACAAACCTCCTCGTAACTGGCTCCCGCATAAGGATCAGAAGGTTTGTTGTTGGTAATTAAAACCTGATCTTCAAGGGTACAGAGATTGTTCCTTGTAGTCCACACCAAAACGTTGTCTCCTTGCGCCAAATTGGTTACTGATGTATTATGAATATTTTCGTCTTCAAAAATAGCCGATCCAGTTACCACTTTCCAAGAACCTGTTCCAACGGCAGGTTGGGTTGCATCCAAGATAGTCTCATCTTTACATAAAGTCTGCGTATTCCCAGCATAAGCTGCACTGGGCAAATCGTTGGTAATAACCACATCACTGTGGGTAACACATCCTTTATGGGAAACAGTCCAACGAAGCGTATTTGCCCCTTTGCCCAAGCTTTTTACCACAGTGCTGGGAGAGGATGGATCAACAAAAATTGCAGAACCCATTCCTCCTGGAACTGACCAACTACCCACACCAGGCAGAGGACTGTTTCCTTCAAGAATTACCTCATCTGAACAAACTGTTCGGTTGTCACCTGCTTGCGCTTCCACCTTATTAAAAGAAACCAGCATATCGTCGGTTGAGATACAGTTCTCATGACGAATAGTCCAGCGCAAAAGATTGTCTCCAAATTTAATGTCATTCAAT
>CAZJDS010000242.1:0-4011 GCA_964544795.1 uncultured Alkaliflexus sp.
AGCCACCCGAAAAGAGTCTGACCGCGATATTTCCAATTACGATAAAATTGCCGTATTGGATGATTTTGGAAATGAAGAACCAGAGGAGATTACGACGACATCCTTGCGTGGACGTATCCAAAATCGTAACATCGTGATTGATATGCAACCTTCATTTGTTCTCACTTATTTTCCAGGAGATTCTTTGGTGCATCGTTTGCGATATTTCAATATAGATTTAGATGCTCTCAATCGCAGGACATCCATGAAGAGTTCTTTAGAAATTGCCAATCAGGAGTTGGAACTCTCTCGAACTGATGCTGCTCAAGTATTTGCTACGATTGGTGAGATCACTGAGAAATTGAAAGAGAAACCTGAAGAGAAGGCAGATCTGCTTATGGTTCGGGCAGCATTTTATAGTGCTGTTTCGAATCTTAACAATGCCATGGAAGATTATAATGAAGTCATTGAGCTACAACCTGAGAACTATTTAGCGTGGTTCAGTAGAGCTGCTATTAGAACAAAGATGGTGGAGATGGTACAAAGTATGGAAGATGAAATCCCAACTCTACAAAAACCGTTGACCAATGCTCCTGTGGGCGTTGCTAAAAGCAGTAGTGTGTCCAAAGATAAAGAACGACGTATTTTAGATTATGATTTAATTATTGCAGATTTAGAAAAAGCGACTATATTAAAGCCTGATTTTGAATTTGCCCACTACAATTTAGGGATGGTGTATGCATTGATGCGTGATTTTGATGAATCGGTGAAGCATTTTTCCCAAGCCATAATTTGTAATCCAGAGTTTGCCGAAGCTTGGTTTAATCGTGGTTTGATTCGAATATATCTGGAAGAAGAGGATTTGGGTACCATGGATTTGAGTAAAGCTGGCGAATTAGGTGTTTTTGATGCTTATAACGTAATAAAACGATATGGTGAAAAGCCAGAGGATTTATAATGAGTGAATTTCCAGATGACTTCGATTTAAACAATCCTGAATTTCAGGATGCCATGCGATTGGTGCAATATACTAACTCATCGGTGTTTCTCACGGGTCGTGCTGGTACTGGTAAATCTACTTTTTTAAAATACATTTGTCAAAACACACATAAAAAGCACATCGTGCTTGCACCTACAGGTATTGCTGCCATCAATGCTGGAGGGGTGACCATTCACTCATTTTTTAAGGTTCCTTTTCGTCCGATTCTTCCCAACGACCCTGATCTATCCACCAAAGACCGACGGATATATGATTTCTTGAAGTATAACAAAGCCAAAATGAAACTCATTAAAGAGGTGGAGTTGATTATTATCGATGAAATCTCGATGGTTAGATGCGATATACTTGATTTTATGGATCAGGTACTGAGGGTCTTCTCGGGTAATAAAATGGCTCCTTTTGGAGGTAAACAAATTTTAATGGTGGGCGATGCATTTCAATTAGAGCCTGTGGTGAAAAGGGATGAATGGCAAATTCTTAATCGTTTTTATACAACACCCTATTTTTTTTCTGCACAGGTATTTCAAAAAATCCCTCTCATTCAAATTGAATTAAAAAAAGTGTATCGGCAAAGTGATCCTCTGTTCGTTGATATTTTAGATAAAATTAGAGTAAAATCTGCGACTTCAGAAGAGTTGTCTGCCATCAATATGCGGTTAAATCCTGGTTTTAAAACGCCTGTAGATGAGCTGTTTATTACTCTAGCCACCCGTCGCGATACAGTGGACTATATCAACGAGCAGAAGCTGGATGAGTTGCCCGATGAAGAATTTGAATTTGAAGGTACCATCGTTGGAGAGTTTTCAGAATCGAGTCTTCCCACACTTAAACGGCTCATCTTGAAAGAGAACGCACAGGTGATGTTTGTCAAAAATGATATGGAGAAGCGGTGGTACAACGGAAGTTTGGGAATGATCGATTCTTTTGACGATTCGGGTATTTATGTGCGTTTGGAGGATGAATCTATCCATTTGGTGAGTAAAGAAAAATGGGAGAATTTACGCTATAAATACGATGAGAAAAACAATCGGATTATAGCCGAAGAGATTGGTTCATTTCATCAATTTCCGCTTCGTTTGGCATGGGCAGTTACTGTGCATAAAAGCCAAGGATTAACTTTTGATAAGGTGGTGATCGATTTTAGTGGTGGTGCTTTTGCTGGAGGACAGTTGTATGTGGCTTTGAGTCGTTGCCGATCGTTGGAGGGAATGATTTTAAGAACACCTGTGAAACAGAGTGATATAATTGTGAAACAGGAAGTAGAACAATTTGCCCGTGCTGCAAACAATAAACAGTTGATTGAGGAAGAACTGCGCAAAGCAAAAGCCGATGGAGAATATGCCGATGCCTTGATAGCGTTTCGTAACCAAAACTGGCGCAAAGCAATTGGTCATCTTGCACAAGCGGTAGACTATCGCAATGATCTCGCCAATCCTGCTGTGCAACGATTTATGGCCCAGGAGTTTCTTTTTTTAAGCCACTACAAACATCAAATTATTGATTTGGAGGCAAAGTTGGCTGAGAATCGTAAAAATGTAGAATCATTTGCGCGGGAGTATTTTTTAATGGCCAATGAGTGCGAAGTTAAATTCAATGATCCACGATCGGCCATTGCCAATCTAAACAAAGCATTACAGCTCAATCCTGAGTTTATAGATGCGCTGATGCGCCGAGCTATACTTCTCTTTGATTCTGGTGATTTTAAGTCTGCCGAGAAAGATTGCACGGCTATTTTAAAAATTAAACAGCGTCATTTTAAAGCTCTACTGCTTCGCGGGAAAATCCGACTTCAGAAAAATAAGTTAGAGGCTGCTTACCAAGATCTTTTGGAGGCAATGAACCTTCGTAAATCCAATCCTGAAGTTTATTACGAGCTGGGTAAGGTGTGCGCTAAAATGGGTGAAAAAGAAAAAGCCCGCGACTATAAGAATATTGCACGGGCTTTAGAAGATGAGAATGAGTAAGTTAAAGTATGTTGCTTGCTGTTTTCATACGCTATATAGTTATTGTGTTATTTGTTTTATAAGGGATTGTAACATAAAAAATTGAACCCTTTCCTTTTACTGATTCTAATGTAATATCACCCCCCAGTAATTTTGCGTTCTCTTTTGCAATAGATAAACCAAGTCCTAAGCCTCCCCATTTGCGTGAAATCTCTTTCTCTTCCTGAGAAAAGCGTTTAAAAATGTTTTCATGATTTTCTGGTGATATTCCTATGCCTGAATCTTTTACGTAAAGTATAAGATTCTTATCAACAACAGTATAGCCCATTTCCACATAACCATTTGTGGTATATCGAAATGCATTTTCAAGAAGATTGCTTAATATTTTATTAAGTTTTGTTTTATCTGTGATAATTTGACTTTTATCATTTTTCAGCTCTTTTTTGAGCGTAAAAAGAATGTCGGTATCTTTGGCTTTGAGGCTGAAAATAGAAAATAGATCCATTAAGAAATCATTTAAGCAAAATTTTGTTTCGTTAGGTTTAAGTTGTTTCGTTTCTAAATTTGAAATTTCTAATATGTCATCAATTATTCTTAGTAACTGAAAACCACAATTTTTAATGATACTCGAATAGTATTTTCTTTTTTCATAAGATAGATTTGGGTCATCTAATAAATTAGAAAATCCTATTATGCCATTCATAGGAGTTCGTACTTCGTGTGATATATTGTTTAGGAACTCTGTTTTTAATTTGTCGCTTTCTTCTGCTCTCTCTTTAGCTTCTCTTAGTTCTTGGTTCTTCTTTAATAACGCAGAATTCTTTTTGTCAATTAAATGTTTTATCGCCAGTTTTTGTTTTATTTCTGTTGGGAACCATCTGTATAATAAAATAATCAAAACCAGTACACCCGTTACCAATGTTATAAACTTTGGAAGAAAAACATATTCGGTTTTTGTTAATGTATTATAGATGTTTATGGGAATAAATCCTTCCTGAGAAGCATGTCTTAAACCAAAATAAACACCTTCAGATACTGTTCTAAATGCATCAATTAGTAAAATAACCAGTAAGAGACTCAGTAGTTTAT
>CAZJDS010000243.1:0-3990 GCA_964544795.1 uncultured Alkaliflexus sp.
CAAAACCAAACAACGGCATTTTATTTACTACAATAGTGTTATTAAGCCTGCACTGGTAGGGTTGACAGGGCCTTGGATTTCAGGTGGTATCGAATTCAACTGGCCGCAGCACCATAGGCCCAGCACCTATATGCCCGTTGATTATTCCATCGAAGAACATGCTGACGGAAGTAAAACAGCCTGGTGCAGCGAAGTCGAACGGATGTACCGCACCCGTGGTATGACTTGCTTTACGCTGTATCCCGACAAGGCTTACCTCGAGATAAAAGTAAGCCTTTACAACAGGACGCCGCATCCCCAGACCTTTTTATGGTGGGCAAATCCTGCGGTGAAGGTAAACGATGCCTACCAGTCGGTTTTTCCGCCCGACGTGCACGCCGTGTTCGACCATGGCAAACGCGATGTTTCCTCCTTCCCAATTGCTACTGGTACTTATTATAAGGTCGATTATTCAGAAGGAGTAGATATTTCGAATTATAAAAACATACCCGTACCCACTTCCTACATGGCCATCAATTCGGCTTTTGATTTTGTTGGCGGATATGAAAATGATAGTCGTTCAGGCGTTCTGCACGTTGCAAACCATCACATTTCGCCAGGTAAAAAACAATGGACCTGGGGAAATGGTGATTTTGGTAAGGCATGGGATAGAAATCTTACTGATGAAGATGGACCATATATTGAGTTGATGACTGGTGTTTATACCGATAATCAGCCTGATTTTACTTGGTTGCAACCTTACGAAGAGAAAACATTTACTCAATATTTTATGCCTTATCGTGAGTTGGGGCTTGTTAAAAATGCATCTAAGGATTTGCTTTTAAATCTGGATAAAGAGGGTGATAAAGCTCTTGTGAAGATTTTTGCTACCTCTATATTTAAAAATGTTAGAGTGGCACTCAATTCTCTAAATGCCTCAGAGCACCATCTTGAAGAGGTGATCGATTTATCACCTGAAAAAGTATATGTGAAGGAAGTCTTTGTTGGAGATGTTTCCATAAATGATTTGCAGCTGACGGTTTATTCTGACAAGGGGCGCAAGCTCTTAGAAATAAGAAGTGATAATCAGACGGATAAGCCTATTCCTGAAGCCGCCAAAGCGGCTTTGTCCCCCGAAGATACTGCTAGTTGTGAGCAGCTTTACTTAACAGGCTTGCACCTTGAACAGTACCGTCATGCCACTTATGATGCTACCGCTTATTACCAGGAGGCTTTACGACGCGATCCTTCAGATGTGCGGAACAATAATGCCATGGGTTTATGGTTGCTTAAACGAGGTCAATTTGCTGAGTCGGAACGCTATTTCCGGAATGCCATTGACACTCAATTGGAGCGCAATCCCAATCCTTATGATGGTGAGCCGCACTATAACCTGGGACTTGCGCTGAGTTATCAGGGGAAATTTGATGATGCCTATGCTGCTTTTTATAAGTCATGCTGGAATGCGGCCATGCAGGATGCTGGCTATTTCGCCTGTGCTCAAATCTCTATTCGCAATGGAGATCTTGACGAAGCTCTTTATGAGGTGAACAAATCTCTAGTTCGCAACTGGCACAATAATAAAGCACGAAAATTGAAAGCGGCTATACTGAGAAAGATGAACAGGTCTGAAGAGGCATTGGACTTAATTAAAGAATCATTAAAAATTGACTTATTCAATTTTGGTTGTCGATTCGAACTCTATTTAATTAAGCGTGATCCGGCAGTCTTGGATGAGTTGATTCACCTAATGCGTGATGAAATTCAAAATTATGAAATGGTTGCCCTTGATTATATTGCAGCGAGAATGTACAAGGAGGCCATTCAGTTTTTGGAAATTGGAGCCAGTGTTTGCTCAACTACTCCAATGACCTGGTATTATATGGGCTGGGCATTGACATTGTCAGGTGACGACACTCGGGGCACCTTTGAAAAGGCCGCTAAGCACTCTTCAGACTATTGTTTTCCCAATCGTTTAGAAGCTATCTTGGCTTTGGAGTGCGCACTAAATCTTAATCCCTCTGATGCCAAAGCATATTATTATCTGGGCAACTTGTGGTATGACAAGCGTCAACACTCAGAGGCTATTGCCTGTTGGGAAAAATCAGTGGAGATTGATGACTCCTATCCAACCGCATTGAGGAATCTGTCTCTGGCTTATTTTAATAAAAAGCAGGAGACATGGAAGGCGGTCGATTTTCTTGAAAAGGCATTTTCACTGGATACCAGTGATGCACGTATATTGATGGAGCTTGACCAGTTGTACAAGCGCCTTTGTAGGCCTCATAACGATCGCTTGGCATTTTTAGAAAAGCATTTTCACCTTGTTGAACAGCGAGATGATGTTTTTCTTGAATTTATAACTCTGTGCAATCAGTTGGGAGACTACTCCAAAGCCATTGAGCTTTTGGATAGCCGCATTTTCCACCCATGGGAGGGTGCTGAAGGAAAAGTGCCGGCACAATATCAATTATCCCGGGCAGAACGGGCCAAACAGTACCTAGAAGAAAAGAAATTTAAGCAGGCCATTCAGCTTTTGAAGGAATGTCTGATTTATCCGCCTAATCTTGGTGAAGGAAAATTGCAGGGAGCACAGGACAATGATTTCCACTATTGGTTAGGTTGTGCTTATGAAGGGTTGGGGCAAATATATGAAGCCCATAAATACTGGGAGTTGGCCAAAGATGGCATTGCCGAACCCGCAGCAGCTATATTCTATAACGATCAAAAGCCCGATAAGATTTTCTATCAGGGATTGTCTCTATTAAAATTAGGACGAGCAGATGAAGCCAAGGTTCGTTTTGATGCATTGATAGCTTATGGAGATAAACACCTTGATGAAACCATAGAAATGGATTACTTTGCAGTTTCTCTACCCGATCTATTGATTTGGGAAGATGACTTAACTTTTCGAAATAAAATTCATTGCCATTATATGTTAGGTCTGGGTTACTTGGGAAGAGGCGAAAAAGTACGGGCTAAAGCACATTTAGAAGATGCCTATAAAATGGACATTAATCATCAGGGAGTTCAAGTACATCTCGAAATGTGTTAATCTGCAATGAAGGTTGAATAATTTTAGAAGTTTTTTATACCAGAAATAATGAAGAAGTTAACTGCATTTATACTAGTAGCGACCGGGTTGTTTTCGCTGAAAGCGCAAACAACCTATCAGATTGATATTGATCAACCAGAAAAGAAAATTCTTCGAGGTCATCTCGACCTGGGCGGAAAAAATCCTGCCGGAGAGGAGATATCCGTAAATAGTTATTTTATTGAGAAGGATGGGAAACCCTTTTTTCCGATAATAGGAGAATTTCATTTTTCAAGATATCCAGAAGCTTATTGGGAAGAGTCAATTCTTAAAATGAAGGCAGGCGGTATTAATGTGATTGCATCCTATGTGTTCTGGAATATTCATGAACGCGAAGAGGGAAAACTTGACTGGAGTGGTGATCTTAATCTCCGAAAATTTTTGCAGCTTATTGAAAAGCATAATTTGTATGCCATTGTCCGTATGGGTCCTTTTTGCCATGGAGAGATGAGAAATGGTGGACTGCCCGACTGGCTGTATGGGCGCCCCTTTGAGATTCGAAGCAATGATCCGGGTTATCTGGCTTACGTGAATACTTTGTATGGCGAAATTGCTGGTCAGATTAACGGATTATTATTTAGCGATGGGGGACCTGTTATTGGTGTTCAACTGGAAAATGAATACCAGCATTCTGCTGCACCTTGGGAGATTTCTTACCCCGGAGGCGAGAAGGAATTAACGGTGGCAGACAGGGATGCAGCATTGGCTCATGAGCAAATTGCACAGACAGATGGCAGCAATCCTTGGTCTACCTATGGGAAACAGCACATGAATCATCTTAAAGAAATAGCCATAAAGAACGGGATAAATGTTCCCTTATACACCGCTACAGGATGGGGAAATGCCACCATTGTTGAAAAGGGGAGCTTGCCTGTAACCGCTGGCTATGCCTATCCCTTTTGGGCCGATCCTCATCC
>CAZJDS010000244.1:0-3944 GCA_964544795.1 uncultured Alkaliflexus sp.
ATTTTCGGTACAATGGACGTTTTTAATGGTTTTTTTTAAACCTATTTTCCCTAAAAGTACATTTGGAGCCGTATTTATATGGCAATCTGACAAATAGCAAAATAACATTTCTCAATTAGGAAAATAATTTCAAAAATATAGCAATAAAAAATCCACGGATATTTGCATTGCAATTATCCGTGGATACTTAAAATTAAAACAGTTTGTAAAGTGTAGACATCGATGAGAACTCACTTATTCAGAATAACATTTGGCTTTCAATCCATTATTCTTCAGTGTCAGTTATTATTTATCCAACATATAAAGGACTACACAGTAACACATCCTTCTCTTGCCGAACTAACCAATAGACGATATTTCTGAAGAATACCAGAAAGATGCTTATCCACTGGGGGCGTCCAAGCTTTTCTACGTTTTTCAATCTCTTCATCCGTAAGATCAACACTAATACTATGTTTTGTAATATCTATAGTAATAATATCACCATTCTTTACAAGACCAATTAAACCACCTTCATGGGCTTCAGGTGTTATGTGCCCCACCACAAAACCGTGAGAACCACCACTAAAACGACCGTCGGTAATCAACGCCACATCTTTTCCTAACCCCGCTCCCATCACAGCTCCTGTGGGTTTCAACATTTCAGGCATACCAGGCCCACCTTTTGGGCCATTGTTGCGAATAACAATTACTTCTCCAGGTTTTACCTCTTTGGCAATTCCTTCGATGGCAGAAAACTCATCTTCATACACACGTGCTGGGCCAGAAAATAGTTCACCTTCTTTACCCGTAATTTTTGCTACAGCTCCTTCTTCAGCAAGATTGCCATATAGAATTTGTAAGTGGCCGCTTTTACGCATTGGGTGCTTGGTGTCATGGATAACTGTTTGCCCTTTTGAAAGATGAGTGGCCTCTTCCAAATTCTCACCTACTGTTTTACCTGTGACAGTCATGCAGTTGCCATCAATAAAACCTTCATCCAATAGAAGACGCATCACAGCAGGAATTCCACCCACATCATGTAAGTCTTCCATTAAAAATTGACCACTTGGTTTTAGATCAGCTAAGAATGGAGTGCGATCGCTGATGGTTTGAAAATCATCCAAAGTCAACGGTACATCCACAGCTTTAGCCATAGCCAACAAGTGAATCACTGCATTTGTAGAACCACCCAAAGCCATAATAAGTGAAATGGCATTTTCAAAAGCTGCGCGGGTCATGATGTCACGAGGCTTCAAATCCTTCTCCAGTACCAACTGAATAGCAGCTGCTACACGTTTTGCTTCGTCCGTTTTTTGTGGACTAATAGCAGGATTGGATGATGAGTATGGTAAACTCATACCCATACACTCAATAGCAGCAGCCATTGAATTGGCAGTGTACATACCTCCACATGCACCCGCACCCGGAATACTGTGTTGAATAATTCCTTTGTAATCAAAATCAGAGAGTGTGCCTCTCAATCGTTCGCCATAAGCTTCAAAAGCAGACACGATGTTGAGATCTTGGTTCTTCCAGCGGCCTTTTTTAACAGTACCTCCATACATCAATATGGCAGGTCTATTCAACCGACCCAAGGCAATCATAGCGCCAGGCATATTTTTATCGCATCCCACAATGGGAATTACCGCATCATAAAATTGTGCGCTTACTACAGTCTCAATAGAATCAGCAATAATTTCACGCGATGGTAAAGAAAATTTCATTCCTTCCGTTCCATTGGTTATTCCATCACTCACGCCAATGGTGTGGA
Organism: uncultured Alkaliflexus sp.; assembly: GCA_964544795.1. GTDB lineage: Bacteria > Bacteroidota > Bacteroidia > Bacteroidales > Marinilabiliaceae > CAZHHH01. The sequence goes on from CAZJDS010000244.1 coordinate 1,754, forward strand.
AAATTAAACCATACAGATCTTGATGAAGATCCACCTCTTTCTTTACCGCAGTAGCCATATCGTTCAGGTGCATATTGCACGGATTTCCTTGGAAACCAGTGCTAACAATGCCCACTTGTGCTTTTTTCTGATCTTTCTCACTCATGCCAATGGCATAAAGCATGGCTTGTGCAGCAGGCAAGCTTTCGTCCTGCGTAATAATCTTACTGAATTTGTTCAATTTTGTTGTCATAGCCAATTGTGTTGTAACAATATTATAGATTGTAAATTAATTTGGTTTCCTCTTTTTAAAACAACCTCTCAGTTAAATTGTTGAGAATAAAATTTTTATTTATTGCATACCAATGTAGTACAAAGATGGCAAAAATTTAATTGTGGACAAACTTGTCCGATTTAAAAATTACTTATAATTTTAGGGTGTGATGATCAAAGTAGTCTCATTTAAAAAATATGAAACGATAAAAAGATGAAACAATTCAGTATAACTCCTGCTCTTCTAATGATATTTTGGGTAGGATTGGTTTGCGCCATTAGCTTTATGGAAGCATGGTTAAAATTTCAAGCACCAGGCGTAACTTTAACCATTGGGTTAAGCATCGGTATGAAGGTTTTTACAGCACTAAATAGAGTAGAATGGGTTTTAATGATTGTAACCTTCGGTTGGATTATAGGACAATTTAGTTCTCTCAATTTTTGGCTAAAATTCGGGATGATAACAAGTGCACTGATTATTTTTCTACAATCTTTTGTACTCTTACCCGACTTAACTTTGCGTGCAATCAGCTTGATTGAAAACAACCCATTGCCATCAAATCCAGCCACACACATCACCTATGTAACGGTGGAAGTTATTAAAGTAATACTGCTTGTAACTATGACTAAGCACTGGTTAAAACTGGTCTCCAAATCAGAAAGAGAGATCAGCAATGAGGACAATGCGGCTATACAGAAAAAGAATTATAATAAAATAGCTGTTTAAAAGATTTCATCTGAAGTAAATAAAAAGCAAAATCAAAATGAAGAAAATTGGACTCATAGGAGGCTTAGGCCCTGAGGCAACAGTAGATTACTACACAGCCATTATCGATGCTTTCAAAGAAGAGAATAAAGGGTCGCTTAACTATCCTGAAATTATCATTTACAGCGTTAATATGGATCATTTCATCGGAAAGGTTCAACGTAAAGAGTACATCTCAGCCATAGATTATTTGACGCAAGGCTTGCAAGCATTGGAGCGTGCAGGCGCCGATTTTATTGCTATTACTGCAAATACGCCGCACCTCTTTTTTTACGATTTGCAAAAAAGAGTAGGTGTCCCTATGCTTAGTATTGTAGAAGCTACTGCACGCGAGGCACAAAGATTGGGTGTAAAACGAGTAGGACTTTTGGGGACAGGATTCACAATGGATTCAGATTTTTTTCCAGAAGTCTTTAGTCGCTATAGAGTTGAGGTTGTACCACCTTCAGATTCTGACAAAGAGTACATCAATAAAAAACTCTTTTCAGAAATAGAGTTGGGTATCTTTAAAGAGGAGACTCGAAAAGGTTTAGAAGAGGTTATTCGTCGTATGCAAAAAGAAGAAAATATTGATGGGATTATCATGGGATGTACAGAGCTTCCGCTCATTTTGAAAGAGGAGAAATACAATGGGGTATTGTCACTAAACACCACCCAAATTCATGTAAATGAGATCGTTGAATGGAGCAAAAAAGAGTAGTTCCATGCTTTAAAAGACATTACGAAATCTTTAAAAACAAATGCCATGACTAAACAGAAAAGTTATATGCCAGTAGATCCTGATTTTTTTGACAGAGTTAAAGAAGTCAGCAAGCTCAATCAAATTGTAGAGATCAACTTCTTCAATTCCGAAGAAAAAGTGGATGGCACCAAAGATACTGTTTTAGGATTCTTTTCAAAGAATGGATTTGAGCAATTCTTAAAGCTTGAGAATCATCCGCCCATCCGCCTAGACAGGGTTATTACACTAAAGGGACTTCCTGGACCTGCATTTGATGAATACGACAGATATGCTTTAGAGTGTCTCACATGTATGGGAGGGGTGGAGCCATAGGCATAAAAATTACACCCATCTACTAATATCATCCTCCCCCGCTAATGGTTCTTTTAGCTTGCCTCGCTTTTCCTTCTGATCTTTCAAAATAGATTCAGACACCAAAAAAACGGCTGGCT
>CAZJDS010000245.1:0-3941 GCA_964544795.1 uncultured Alkaliflexus sp.
CTGGTAATACTGCCTTTTTTATTTGCAGTTCTTTCCCTATGGTAACATCGTTCATATAATAAGGGTAGAGCCAATCTCGTCGGCTCACATCGTTGCTAGAGGTTGTGAATCTTTCGCTGTACGAATTGTGCTGATAGGTCATTGAATACCCTTTGTAAGAAAGATTTAACACCACATTGCCAGAGTGTAGCGGAACATAGACCAACTGTTTGCCATACGATTCATCGCCCCAAACCAATGGATCACCATAGTTTATAGAGCTGGTGTAAGCGTAATTCCCATTTATGCGATAGTTCACTTGATTTAGCTTTCCTTTTAATGAGAGGCTGTATTCAACGCCCTGCGACAAAACCCTTTTGATATTGCGAGGTTCCCAGTATCCTTTGTAACTGGGAATCCAGATTATCCAGTTGTCAATATCTGAACGATAAAACGTAATTTCGGATTTTAACAGATGAGTGTTTAAAACCTTCTGGTATTCGAGCCCTATTTCACTGCTTATGCCTTCTTCTGGTAATAAGTCGGGATTTCCGCCAGGCTGCCAATAGAGATCGTTCAATGAGGGTTGATGGTAATTACGGGCAATATTTCCTTTAAATAAAAAATCCACATCTTTGAAAACTCGATAATCAAAACCAAAAAATGGAACAAAAGGAACAAATGAATTATCCACCCAATCCTGTCGGGACATAAAATTGAAGTTTATTCGATCGAAAAAGTTTTTTCTGATGGCTAAGAAACCAGACAATTCTGTGCGTTGCTGTTCATAGCCAGTTTTTTTTACTGAATCACGAGACGCAACATCGTGATAATTAAAATCCAAACTGCTTTCAATGGATAACTTATTGTTAAAATTGAATGAATAGGCGGCTGAGTTTAATGTACTTCGTTGTTTGCTTTCTGAAAAAATAGCGGGGATTAAGCCAATGCCAGGAACATAGTTTTTAAGTGTATAACTCAGTTGTTTTTGAGAATAGCCACTTTTTAATACAAATTTTGATTGTTCGCCATAATAGTTCCAATCAACAACTGCTTTATGGTCGTTGTCGGTTTGATCGTTTAGGTTAGAGTTGTCAGGCCCTTCGTAGCTGGTTGCACGTGGAATTGTTCTATCTGCCCACTGGCCCCAATATTTGGCGGAAACAACACTCTTTGAAGTGGGTCGATAATAGAGTTCTTGAAGCAGTCCATATTTAGTGAAATCTGCATGTGTGTTGGTGTCCTTAGGATTTGTAATAACGCCTGTTGTTGGATCTATATTTGCAATCCCTCGATTTAGATAAGTGTAATCGTTTTCTGAAAAGTTGTGGTACAACCTTGTTTTAACTTGCACCTTTTTATTCCCACCTCCAATTTGAAGAAACTCATCGTAAGTGCTGTAACTACCTATACCTTGCATGTATTTAATATTGAACTTTTTATTCCAATCTACTCGGTTGCTAATATTGATTGAGCCGCCCAAACCACCACTCTGATCTGCAATGGAGGCTGTGCCATGCTTCAAGTTCATATCGTCAATGATATATACTGGGATGAGTGAAAAATCAACCATTCCTGCCATAGGGCTGTTGATGTTGATTCCATTCCAACTCACCTGTGTGTGCGATGCGGCTGTTCCTCTAAATGAAGCTGTTGCCAATGCACCTCTACCATGACTTTTTATGAATACTGTAGTGTTTTCAGACAACAATTCAGATAAAGACAAATTTGCTTTGTCAAGCAAGACGACAGAATCAACTTTGGTCTCTTTCATTCCTGCTTCTTCCTTCTTGAAAATTCGGTCGGCTGTAATTTCCACAGGGCTCAATAGAAAAATGGAGTCTCGAATCCCCTGTGAAAAGGAGATTCGAGAAATTATGATGAGAACAATTACGAAACTTACTCTTTTGATCATATTACTTTTTGATGAATCGAACGGTTTTGTTTACATCTGATCCGTTAATTTTTATCACGTAAACTCCGCTTGTTAAGTGACCTACCCATATAGGTTGAGAACTTGAATATCCGATTGTTGAAAACAGATAAGTTCCTGCCGAGCTGTATATTTCAACTGTTGCATTGGCCACACCTTTTATAAAAACATTGTCTGTTGCTGGATTGGGATAAACGCCAACTTCTGACCTTTTGTTATGATCTATGGATGAAGGTATATCATTATAAATAAGGGTTGTTGAAACAGTCGCGGTGATAGCAGGTCTGTCGGCCAAAGATGCGGTCAATGTAACTTCACCCGAAGAGGTAAAGGTAAGAAGATTTGAACTGTTTACTGAAGCTCCTGCTAAGTTCGAAGTCCAATTGATAACTCTCTCTTTATCCCATCTACCTTTATGGTAAGCAAAAGCTTCCATTTGAAAAGAGTTTCCTTCAACTTCATTGGGTAAAGCTTTGATGACAATCATGTCGAGTTCTCCCGTAATTGTTGGATTAGGAGTTACAGCTGCTGCACCAGTTATTTCCGTTGATATTTCGCCCAGCCAACCTCCATCGCCCATTACGCCTGTGTGAACCTTCACAAAATGAATGACATCCAAATCAACATACTCTCCATTTTCATCTACTGCCCAACTGATATCAAAGGCATCGCCACCTGCATTTTCTCTTTCTGGTGTGTAGGGGTTATCAGGCAAAGTATAAGGAGCCGTTCCTCTTAATTGATTGTCTGCATAACCAAAGGGCTTCTTATATGACTTAACGAAGGTAGGATTGGTTCTATCCACTTCATCGGCGACTCGAGTTCCAGTGAGTTTGTATTCATTCGGATTTACACTTGGAAATAACTCTGCCGATGGGTAATAGGACTGCGTGTGAAAGCTGTTGGCTAATACAAAACCTGAATTCCCTTGATTGTCAGCCCATGGAACATTGGCAGCTTTAGGTTGATTTGGATTGGTGTAGGTAACCTCATATCCTTTTATTGTGGAGGAGAAAAAGTAATCGCTTCCTGCCAATTCGTACCAAGTGTCATCAGGCAATCCATTCTCATTTTCATCTTTCATTACTGAAACAATGCCGTGTTCAGACCAATCACCCAACGGGTTTCCAAATATGGTAAAATCAACTCCAAAAGGATTGTCGGGATGATTTACTACAGGTTCTTCAAATTTAAAAATCACATAGCCACCAAAAGCTCCTAGACTCATGGAGCCTGTAACAGTTCCTATTAAAGAATTAGAAGAAGCGGGAACTCCCCATGGAGCTGAGTTGGTAAACTGCCCTGGAGCAGGCTTATATTCCAATACTTCAGATATATATTGTGCATTTGTAATTTGGCTAATGAGAAAAAGAACTATGAAATTAAAAAGTCTATTTGTCATGGTGGGGTTATTTTAGGGGAGCTGCATAAAACAACTCCCCATATAAATTATTTTATAATAATGGATTTTGTAACGATCGAACCTTTTTGATTCAATTGAATGATATATTGACCCGCTGAGTGGTTGCTAATATCAATTACATGAGAGCTAGAATAATTCTTTTCTGAATAAATCAGCGATCCTTGGATGTTGTATATGCTAACATCTGCTGGACTTGTATTCTCAGTCTGAATTATAAACATGCCGTTGGACGGATTTGGGTAGGCAGCAATTTTTGTGGATGATGTATTATTAATTCCAGTTGTTGCTGGTACTACATACAGATTGTCTATATTGATATAGGATGGTGTATTCATTCCATATTCGCCCACATCCGTGGATTCAAGGCTAAAAAATAGGTTTTCTATTTCTCCAAGTGAACTAAGCTCCACCCATTGCCATGTTTTAACGATATAATCTTTAGAGTTATCTTCGAAACGATAATCAGCTAAATAGAATTCAACAACTTCTGTTTTAACGTCATCTTTAACACCCCAAATAGAGAGTTTTAAATAATCAGGGTCGTTTCCATCTTCACCACCAAACTTCTTTGTAAAACTATCCCCTTCTTCCATAGAAAGTGCGGCA
>CAZJDS010000246.1:0-3934 GCA_964544795.1 uncultured Alkaliflexus sp.
AGCACTGGTCTCCAAAACCAGGTGTCGGGAGTTCGAGTCTCTCCTCCCGTGCAACTTATATAAATTCGGTTTAACCGTGTGTTAACATGAAAAAGATTACAATTTATTTTCAGGAAGTCTACAATGAGTTGGTCAATAAAACTTCTTGGCCAACTTGGGCAGAATTGCAAAACAGTGCTATTGTGGTAATGGTGGCCTCACTTATTATTGCCTTAATTGTTTATGCAATGGACTTTTCTTTCGACACTCTGTTAGAATGGGTGTACACAAAGCTGTATTAAAATAATTAGGAGGATAAAATGGCTGATTTAGAAAAAAAATGGTATGTACTACGCGCTATTGGAGGCAAAGAAAATAGGGTAAAGGAGTACATAGAAAGTGAAATAGCCAACCTCAATATGCAGGAGTATGTCACTCAGGTTTTAATTCCCACCGAAAAGGTTTATCAGATTCGAAATGGAAAAAAAATCAGTAGAGAACGAAATTTTTTTCCTGGGTATGTGATGATTGAAGCAGCTTTGGTTGGTGAAGTTATGCACGTTCTTAAAAGCGTTCCTAATGTTATAGGATTTCTTGCAGATCGTGATAACAATCCAACTCCTATGCGTGAATCTGAAGTAAATAGGATGTTAGGGAAAGTTGATGAACTCTCTGAGACTACTGAGGAGCTAAGCAATCCTTTTTTCGAAGGAGAAGCTGTTAAGGTCACTGATGGGCCATTTAATGGTTTTTCAGGTGTAATTGAAGAGGTAAATAGTGATAAACGCAAACTCAAAGTTATGGTCAAAATATTTGGCCGTAAAACTCCATTAGAACTAAGTTTTTTACAGGTCATTAAAGAATAAACAACTATTTAGTAGCGGAGCTTCCAGGATAGATTTTTAATCTGTCTCTACAAATAGAGAGTTGTTCTTCCAAATGAACTGAATTTTAATAACCAATATGAATTGCTACAATGGCTAAAGAAGTAGAAACTTTTATTAAGCTTCAAATTAAAGGTGGCGCCGCAAATCCATCACCCCCAGTAGGACCCGCATTGGGTGCTAAGGGTGTGAATATTATGGAATTTTGTAAGCAATTCAACGGTCGTACGCAAGAGAAAGCTGGCAAAGTATTGCCTGTTGTTATAACGGTATATAGAGACAAATCTTTTGATTTTGTTATTAAAACCCCACCAGCAGCAGTACAGCTTTTAGATATGTCCAAAGCAAAAGGTGGATCAGCAGAACCTAATCGTAAGAAAGTTGGTTCTGTCAGTTGGGATCAAGTTAAAACCATAGCTGAGGATAAAATGACCGATTTGAATTGTTTTACAGTGGATTCTGCAATGAGGATGGTTGCCGGTACCGCCAGAAGTATGGGAATTACCGTTAAAGGTGAATTTCCCGGTAACAATTAAAACTTGTTTGCAAAAATGACAAAACTAACAAAGAATAAGAAGGCTGCTTTAGAGAAGGTAGATGCCAACAAAACTTATTCCATAGACGAGGCAGCAGCATTGTTAAAAGATATTACTTTTACAAAGTTTGACGCTTCTGTGGATATAGATATTCGTTTAGGTGTTGATCCTCGTAAAGCTAACCAGATGGTACGTGGTGTGGTTACTCTTCCCAATGGAACAGGTAAAGAAACGAAGGTTTTGGTTCTTTGCACGCCCGATAAAGAAGAAGAAGCCAAAGCAGCTGGAGCCGATTACGTTGGTTTGGACGATTATATTGAGAAAATCAAAGGTGGTTGGACAGATATAGACGTTATTATTACCATGCCTAGCGTGATGGGTAAAGTGGGTGCACTTGGTCGAGTATTAGGACCAAGAGGTTTGATGCCAAACCCAAAGAGTGGAACAGTTACAATGGAAGTTGGAAAAGCTGTTACTGAAGTGAAAGCTGGAAAAATCGATTTTAAAGTTGATAAGTACGGAATCATTCATACTACTGTTGGAAAAGCATCATTCAGTCCTGATAAGATTGTTGAAAACGTAAAGGAATTTATGGGGACGGTTCACAAACTAAGACCTTCTTCTGCTAAAGGAATTTATGTGAGAAGCATTTTTCTTTCAAGTACCATGAGTCCTGGAATTCGAATTGAACCTAAAACATTTGAGGTTTAATGTATAATTTAAAGCGAAATTTGGAACCATGAAAAAGAGCGATAAAGCTAATATAATAGACAATCTTGTAGGTACTTTAGGTGAATATAATCACTTTTACGTGACCGATACTGCAGGCTTAAATGCCGGTGCTACTAATGCTCTGAGACGTCTTTGTTTTAATAGAGATGTTAAGATGATGGTGGTGAAAAACACCTTGTTTAAGAAAGCCATCGAACAGAGTGACAAGAATATTGAAGGGTTAGATGTTGCACTAAAGGGCACTTCTGCTGTACTTTTCTCCAACACAGGTAATGTTCCTGCAAAACTGATTAAAGACTTCCGTAAAAAAGGTACCATTCCTTCTTTGAAAGGTGCTTATGTTGAAGAGTCAGTTTATTTAGGTGAAGAGCAGTTAACTGTACTTTCCAATATCAAATCAAAAGAGGAGTTGTTGGGCGATGTTATTGCAGCGCTACAATCACCCATGCAAAATGTTATTTCAGCCTTACAATCAGGCGGAACAACTATTCATGGTCTTCTCAAAACATTAGAAGAGAGAAATTAAAATATTACTAACAGAAATTTATTAACACTTATAAAAATGGCAGATATCAAAAAACTTGCAGAAGAATTAGTTAATTTAACTGTAAAAGAAGTTAGTGAGCTTGCTGGTGTATTGAAAGATGAATATGGTATTGAGCCTGCTGCTGCTGCTGTTGCTGTTGCTGGTCCAGCTGCTGGTGGCGATGCTGATGAAGCTGCTGCTCAAACCGAATTTGACGTAATACTTAAGTCTGCAGGTGGTTCAAAATTGGCCATCGTTAAGCTTGTAAAAGAGATGACAGGTGTAGGTCTTAAGGATGCTAAAGAATTAGTTGACAAAGCTCCAGGTCCTATCAAAGAAAAAGTTTCTAAAGAAGAAGCTGAATCATTGAAAACCCAATTAGAAGAAGCCGGAGCAGAAGTTGAACTTAAGTAATCAGATACTCCTTTTTTAGGAAAGTTGGTTTAGGAATCCGCTCTGCGGAATCCTAAGCCTTTTTACGCTTATATGTTTTAAGTTCATTAATTAGCTGATACATGACTCCAATAACTGCCGAAAGAATTAATTTTGCTACCACCAAGAATCAGTTGCCATATCCTGATTTCCTTGAAGTTCAATTGAAGTCCTTCCGTGAATTCTTTCAGTTAGGCTCCACACCGGAAGAACGAAAGAATGAAGGGTTAAATAAGGTATTTCTGGAAAATTTTCCGATTACTGATACCCGTAACAATTTTGTACTCGAGTTTATCGATTATAATGTTGACCCACCAAGATATGCAATAGAAGAGTGTATTGAAAGAGGTTTGTCTTATAGCGTACCTCTAAAAGCCAAATTGAAACTCTATTGTACAGACCCAGAACATGAGGATTTTGATACAGTTGTACAAGATGTATATTTAGGTACAGTACCTTATATGACAGATAAAGGAAGCTTTATCATCAATGGTGCTGAACGTGTTGTGGTGTCTCAATTACACAGATCACCTGGAGTTTTCTTTGGTCAAAGCATCCATGCGAATGGAACAAAGTTATATTCAGCTCGTGTTATCCCGTTAAGAGGCTCTTGGATTGAATTTGCAACTGACATCAATAACGTCATGTTTGCATATATCGACCGGAAAAAGAAGTTACCCGTAACCACACTTTTACGTGCTATTGGTTATGAAGGTGACAAAGATATTTTAGAAATTTTCGACCTGGCGGATGAGATTAAGGTAAATAAAGCTGCTTTGAAAAAGGTGGTGGGTCGTCGTTTGGCTGCCCGTGTCCTTAAATCATGGATAGAAGATTTTGTGGAT
>CAZJDS010000247.1:0-3929 GCA_964544795.1 uncultured Alkaliflexus sp.
AGTAAGTTAAACAATAAACATTGAAGGAATTCTGGTTTACCGGACAACAGTGTTTAAATATGCAAATCTATCGATAGAATTGGTTCCAAAAGGGGACAAATTTATTATAAAGGAGTAAATTTTAACAAAATTTCAAAAAATACTGTGTAAAAGGATAAAAAACTCATTTACCTATCTTTTGCTTAAAATAAGCTAAAGAATTACACATGAATAAATTGGTAGTTATGTGATTAATTTAATACTGGATAAATGTTGCATATACATCATTTTAATCACAGATGAACAAAAATATTTAGCTCAACTTTTTAATTTTGAGCGCGCCTGTGGCACAATTAGGAAAAAGCCACCTGACAAGAGGTCAATTACATATCTCTGAGCATCAAAGAAGGGAATACTTAATTAGATGTTTTCTGTAAATCCACTCTCTCTTCAATCAATTATCCTGTACATCGAATTGGCTAAAACTTATGATTCATAATTGTTTCAACAGTAAAATCGTCAAAGAACCTCCTGAATTTATAAAAGCGCCAACCAAAACTGGTTGTTTAAACAATCAATTTGGAAATGATAATGAAGTCAGCAAAATCGCTTTTTCATGAGTTGAAAAACCAGCCCGTCTGATATTTCGTACCTCAATATCATCCACCCCTCCTTTAAATAAGGAGGGGAGCAGCTTTAGAAGGCAGTACCTATTAGAAGAAATTCGATCACGATGTTATTGGCTCATGGTTTTATCAATGCGCCATCCAAATCAGTCATCAGATATTTACAATACTATAAATATCAAACAATTACAAACTCAACTTAAAAATAGTGAGGAAGTGAGGAAGAACCTCTTGCCATATCCTCATCAAGAGGGAAACTATACAAAGATGACAAAACCAGCCATAAGGCAACTAAACCCCGAAAGTATTGGAAACTTTCGGGGTTTAGACAAGTATCATTTTATAAAATTGCTTGGGAACGTATGTTATTCAAATCGAACCCAATCAACTTCAACTAAATTAGCATTAGTAGAAACAACCACCAAGTTTTCAACTCCTTTGGGAAGATTTGAAGTCTTTGCCTCAAAAGTGGTCCAAGCTGTACTAGCCGAAATTTTTATTTCACCCAAAATGGGACCATCCACTGTGTTGAGTCTAATTTGTACGACACCTCCTTTTTCGGAACGGGCATTCACCACTGCTTTCTTCACTTTTTTATCGCCAAAATCAACGGCATTATATTGGATCCATGCTCCTTTATTCTCGAAGATGGTTTTCCAACCATTAAATGGGTTCGTCATGTCTAAAAACTCAATTTTCACCCCCTTACTACTTAGTGCAGTAAATCGGTCAATTTCGATCTTACTTTGGGCAGATGTAAGTCCCACGCCTCGCAATGTCGGCTCTACTTTTTGTATCGTTCCATCGGCATTAAAAAACAAACTGTCGATGCGCACCGAGCGGTTCTTATCGAAATTAGGCGAAAAGTCGTTGTGGTGGTAAAACAGATACCATTGCTTGTTGTACTCAACTATCGAATGATGATTGGTCCAACATCCAGTAGGCGATTCGTCCATAATTACACCTGTCATTTTGAACGGTCCCATCGGGTTGTCACCAATAGCGTATTCTAAGCGTTCAGTTTTATTTTCAACATGTGGAAACGTGAGATAGTAAATACCATTGCGTTCAAAAACCCATGGCCCTTCTTTTAAGCCTTTCTCGGGCAGATTCGGAATAATCATGGGTTCGGAATCAAGCTCCAACATATTCTCTTTCAACTTGGCCACAAAAATATGCCCTTGCGACCAATAGATATAAGCTTGTCCATCCTTGTCAATCAACACATTAGGATCAATACCTTTAATTCCTTCAATATTATTTTTTTGAGGGGTATAAGGGCCCTCGGGTTTATCTGCAATGGCGACGCCTATTCCAAAACCCTTACGTCCGTTGGCATCAACCACATTGGTATTGGCTGGAAAATAAAAAAAATATTTACCATTCCGCTCAATACAGTCGGGTGCCCACATACTATACGAGGTAGAGTCGATCCAAGGGGCATCGTACTGGCTCACAATCATGCCATGGTCGGTCCAATCGGTAAGGTTTTCAGACGAAAAGAGATGATAATCTTCCATACAAAACCAATTTTCCCGAAGACCTTTCCCCTCAGGAGCTTGAATATCATGCGACGGAAAAACGTACACTTTGTTGTTGAAAACCCTCGCCGATGGGTCAGCTGTAAACTGATCTCGGATAAACGGATTTTGTGCAGAAACATCTGTGCTCTGAATGAAAAGTAAAGTAACCAACATTGAAAGCGAAGTGATTAAAGTCTTCATTAATATAGAATTTAATTAGGTTAAAAATAACAAACTTAAAAAATCAAAGTACTTGCACGATGAAATTCAAAACCCAAATTCAATATTTTCTTATTGTTTTAATAAAAGAAATTCAATTTATTGACAAGGTCAATAAATTGAATTTCTTAATGGCGTAAATAATGCTATTTACGTTTTGAAGTTTGATCGTTGATTCAAAAGTAATCGAAGTCAGCATATCCAATCTGTCCTTGAAATTGCATTCAATTTTAAGATAAACCAAATTTTGATCTAATGGAACACTTTCAATTTCGGTGGGTAGATCGGTCTTATTGCTCACCATAAAAGTGTGCTTTTGACCATTGACTACCTTTACCCCCACCTGTCAAATTAAATATATGCTTTATCGGTTCTTCTCAGAGCCTATTCAGCAGTAAACACGACTTTGTAGGTTTTAACAACGCCATTGTAATCACATTTCACTAAGGCTGTTCCTACTATTGAGTCGGCTTGCTCAACAACCACTTTTACTGCATTGTTATTTGCTGTTGCTGATACTGTTGGAATTTGGCTTGTGTTTGACGGAAGCGCCACTGTTGCTTCATATAAGTCGTAACCAACAATACCGTTTGCATTAGTAGATCTGACAGGTGTAGCAGGTACTTCTATCGCTTTACCGTTTACTGAAATACTAACTGTTGGCGATATTGGACGTTCAATTTCTTTTTTCTTCGAGCTAAACCCGAGCCCGATAAAATCAAAAAGAGGATCCTGACCAGTGCTTTCAGCTACAATGAAAATCGCATGTTTTTTGTCCAAATGATCCACAAATTTTGAAACGTCTATTGTGAATTTCGTTGTTTCTTGTGCTGAATTTGCAGGAACGATAATTTCACCAATCTTCTTCCCCTTCCAAGCATCATTATCCCAAGGGCCATCCAACCAAACATTCACCTTGAAACTCTTTGAAGTTTTGGGTGTAAGGAAAAGATTAAACGCAGTTCTGTTGTTCTTTTTAGTTCCTTCGAAGGCTTTTAGACCTTTCGTGTCCTTTTTAAGTCCACCAAAACCAAAATATTTGAACCCCACAATATTACCACTCTTCATATTTGTAATGGGCATATGGTTGTCCCAAATGTCCCACGTATCTTGTTGAAGTCCCACATCCGAAAGATAGCACGCATATCCTGCAGAATAATATTGATATGGATCAAGACCAAAAACATGAAAGCCTTCAGAAGTCACTTCAGCACCCTTATATTCAACTCCCTGACTATCTTTCAAACTCCAAATCTCATCTTTCGCAAAAGGATCATAACCTCTGATCACGGCGCTTCCGCCTTCAGCAACAGGCTTCTCATCCCATTGAATTGTGATTGGTGCTACCGCGGCCTGACGTGCATAACCGAAATTTCGGGGCGGTCTATGGTAAAATACATACCATTGTCCGTTAATCTGCTCTATACTGCCATGCGTATTATGCCCGCCATTGGCAGTTTCAATTTTTGATCCATCCTGATTTAGGACTGGACCACGGGAATCGACCAAAACACCCCCGCTTTTCCACGGGCCAAGAGGTGAGTCGGCAACAGCATAACGCAAAGTAGAGTTGGAACTACCT
>CAZJDS010000248.1:0-3893 GCA_964544795.1 uncultured Alkaliflexus sp.
CAAATCTATATACCTTTTTTTAATCCTGCTGACTATCCTTCATTTTTCTGGACAAGGCAATCTTATTATTACTTTGGGAGAGGTTATTCTGGAATGATGATGAAATCTGCCAGAACAGAATCTTCCCATAGTAGTGCAATGGTGGCCTTAAACATAGTTGACGATATGGCGTTAGAAGATGAAGAGAGCGAAATAATACCTATTACAAGACAAGAAGAAGTGGCACCACCTCACGAAGTAGATGCACACACTTTTGAAGTTCGCAAGAACTTGCAAGAGACAGCCTTTTTCTTTCCTTTCCTGCAAAGTGACAGTTTGGGAGAAGCCACTTTCAACTTCACCATGCCAGAGAGTCTCACCAGATGGCGTTTCATGGCGTTGGCGCACAGAAAAGACGGACAATCGGCGAATACAGAAGAGATGATAATCACTTCGCAACAACTTATGGTGATGCCCAATTTACCAAGAGTTGTGCGCCATGGAGATGAGCTGGTTTTCAACACCACCATTGTGAACAACAGCGAAAACCTCATGTCGGGAACGGCTTATTTAATTATAAAAGATGTAGTAACTGAAAAAGAAATTTCACTCAACCAGCCCACTTGGGAAGCAGATGGAGGAAAAAGCACTCAGGCAGAATGGAGAGTAACCATTCCTGATGATGTCAACCTTTTAGAAGTGACCGTTGGTGCGAAGAGCGCAAACCTAAGAGATGGAGAAACTCATTTCATACCTGTACTCTCCTCTAAAACATTATTGACAAAAACGCTGCCCATCACACTAAACAACAAAGGGAAGCACACCTTTGAAATGAAAGAACTCACTTCTGGCAAAAAAGGTCAGTTTGAACAGTTCACTTTCACCTATACTGCAAATGCAGCTTGGGAGATGTTGGATGCGCTGCCTTGGATTGCAGAAAGACCTTACGACAACAACGATCAGATATTTAACAAATATTTTGCTGCATCTATGGCACAACATATTTTCAAACAACATCCAAACATCAAAAAGGTGCTCACCGCTTGGGCTTCTATGCCCAACAACGAAGATGCACTCACTTCGGCATTGGAAAGAAATCCTGAGCTAAAATCGACGCTTCTAACTGCCACTCCATGGCTCACGCAAGCCAACAACGACAGCGAACGCCGTCGCCGATTGGCAGAGTTGGTGAATGAGACGAACATCAATACCTTACTATCAACAGCCATGACCCAATTAAAAAACAATCAGTTGGAAGATGGATCTTGGCCTTGGTTCTCAGGAATTTACTCCTCTCCCCACACCACTATGGAGATTATCACAGGATTTGGATATCTGCATAAAACGGGAGCAGCTATTGCTGAAGAAGACAATTCAGGTGTGAATCGTGCAATAGAATGGTTGCACAATTATCTGGACAAAGAAGAGGCAAAATTAAAAGAGACGAAAAGAGATACCATCCAGGGCATTTCTAACGATATGATTAAAGGTTTGTATACACTCAGCTTTTTTGAAGGTGAGACACATCGCCACCCCTTTTGGATGAGTAGACTCGAGAAGAATATACCTGTGGATAACATCCAACTCCAATCTATGGTGGCCACAATTCTACATCGCGCTAATAATCCTAACCAGACTGCAGAAATTATGCAGTCGTTGGAAGAGAAACTGGTAGATGGAGAAAACCAAACCAGCTTTTACAAAACAACCTATGGTCCGTATTGGTACAACTCTTCATTGGACACACACATGAAAGCTTTAGAGGTATTCCGAGAGATTGATCCTTACAACCCAAAGGTTCAGCGACTGGAAAATTGGTTGATCGCACAAAAGAGAACGCAATCGTGGGGAACCACCAGAGCAACCGTAGGGGCAATCTACTCTTTGGCACAATCCAAGCGAATGCTGTTTTCAACTGAAAATCACGATGCAATTAAAGTAGGCAACAACACATTAAAACCTGCATCGGAAATCAGCGGTTTAGGCTACTTTAATCAAACATGGCAAAAAGAACAAATTCAGCCCAAAATGGGGCATGTAGTAATTGATAAAAAGTCTGACACCCCCTCTTGGGCATCACTTCATCTACAATATTTTAAAGACACCAAAGAGATAGAAGAAGGAGGATTTCTAAAAACCAGCAATCTCTTCTTCAAACGAGTTATCCACAATGGAACAGAGAAATGGGAGAAAATAGATGAAAACACCAAACTTGTGAAAGGCGATAGGATTCTGATTCAAATTGAAGTAGAATCTCCACAAACACTTGACTTCGTTCATGTGAAAAGCCCACGTGCCTCTGCACTTGAACCTGTGGATCATCTATCTGGTTACCAATGGAACCAAGGAGTTGGATTTTATCAGTCCATCACCGATGCAGGCGTTGACTTCTTTATAGACCAATTGCCCAAAGAGCGAACCGTTTTGCAATTTGAATCTGTTGTCTCTATGGAAGGAACTGTCGTAAATGGACCTTCAGAAGTGAGCTGTTTCTATGCACCAGAATTTGCAGGTCATGGAAGCGCACAAACACTTCACATCGAAGAAGAGTAATAAAACTTTTTTAACTTAGAGAGAAAATATAACCCTTTTAAAATGCATAAACTTTTATTTATCCATCTGTTTTTTTTCACCCTTCTATCGGTGACTGCCCAAGATCTAATCACAGCTAAAGAACAGAAGAGGTTGGGCATTGAGTATCTGTCGCAAGGGAAAACCGATTCAGCCCTCATCTTTTTACACAATGCAGAAAGTTTGGGACTGTTAGACGGAGAGTTGATGGGGAGTTTAGCCCTCGCACATCTTCAAAACGAAGAGGTTGCCAAAGCCCTAAAGTGGGCCAAAAAGAGTCTGACAGACAAAGTAAATCCTTCGCCCGACGGATGGCTTGCGGGAGCATTGGCCTACGATAAACAAGGCAGAATGAAGAAAAGAGATTCGTGGTTAAAAAAGGGCATCCAAAAATTCCCCACCGATTATCTGCTGCGTTACTACTCTGCCAAAGCCGCTTTTCCCACTGATCCTCAAAAATCAGAATCAGATTTATTAACAGCTATTTTTCTTGAACCCGTCTTTGCACCTTCTCATCTCCTTTTGGGTCAAGAGATGTATCGAAAGGGCGAATACACAAAAACGTTGCTCCCTTTTCTCTACTATCTAATGTTGTATCACGATGCACCTGAAAGTCCTGACATTGTGGCTCTCATAGAAAATCTACTTAACGACTGGGCTTCAATGCCAGTCAGCACAACTAAAGTAAAATACCAAAAAGAGGATGCGCTCCTCCCCTCCTTTAAGCCCATACCTCGCGATCCATCCACAGAAAAGGATGAATGGTTGGTGCAACAATTAAGTCAATTAATGAAAAGTATGGAAGAAGAGGATTTTATCAATCAGAACCCATCATGGGCCTATTACGTTGATTTTTTTAGCAACGCTTCCAAACAAGATCATGCAGAAGCGTTGATATATCATTTAATTTTTAGTCGCTACAAACCTGAAACACTGGAGTGGATCACAAAATATCAGAATAAATATGAGATGATGACCCTCTGGGTTTCCATTTGGGAGTTTGGCCGATAGCTAATGAATAATTTGTAATAAGAAATCATCCTTACTCAATTTTCCACCAGACAATTCAATAGCTGTCTCAATAAGAGTCAAGTGTGAATATGCTTGCGGAAAATTACCCAACAATTGCTTGGTGTCGAAATCCAGATCTTCACTAAATAATCCCACGTGGTTTGAATAGCTCAACAGCTTTTCAAACTTAGCAATGGCCTCCTCTTTATGTCCAATTTTATATAAACTTTTGATGAGCCAAAAAGAACAAATGGTAAATGCCGATGAAGGCAGGCCAAAATCATCTTTATTTCGATACCGAAACATCAACCCTTTGTATTCCAAATCTTTTT
>CAZJDS010000249.1:0-3878 GCA_964544795.1 uncultured Alkaliflexus sp.
ATTAAATGCCTGCTGCATAGTGGTAAAAGGGACGTAGATACTCTCTTTTTTATTGCTGCCGATATTAATATTTGGATTTTTAGATCTAAAAACACCCACTACCTGAAACCAAACCCCACTAACTTTTAGATACTCCCCAACAGGATTTTCGCCTTTATTAAACATTACTTCATATACACGCTCACCAATGATGCAAACCTTACGATTCTCATTCATGTCGATTTGATTCAAAAAACGACCATAAACCATCTCTGAAGGATCAATGAGATTGTATTCAGGCACATCGCCATTTACAGTAAAAGCTCCACTTTTCAAACCCCTTATAACGTTTTCTCCTTTAGAAACATCCCATCCCTGAAGTTTTGGCGCCAAAATTTCAATTTCTGGAACCTGACGACGGATAGTTTCCATATCCTGATTGGTAAACTCCCAATATCTACCTTGTTTAAAACCCTTATATGGCTTGGTCGTTCTCTGCGACCATACGAAAGCACTATTGGTAGCAAAGTCCTTTATGCCTGCTGTTATCCCATTCACCAATCCATTGCCAGCGCCCGTCATTACAACCAACATGAATATTCCCCACCCCACTCCAAATGCAGTGAGGAAACTTCGCATCTTATTCTGCTTTATGGCATTAATTATCTCTTGCCATCTGTCTCTGTCGAACACTATATTAAATTTAAGGTAAAACTCTCTTTATTCATCACGCAATGCTTCAATGGGTTTTATGGCAGAAGCCTTTCGAGCTGGAATAAATCCTGCAACCAAACCAGCAATAATAAGAACAACCGTTGCAGTAATTGCTACACTAAAATCGGCCGAAGGATTGGTGAAAATATAATTGATTATATCGTTGCCCTGAGCTGCGTTAGTAAGAATAATATTCACGACATAAAGCAGACCCATCCCCATAAACATCCCGAAAAAACCTGCCATTGCCGTAATAAATAGAGACTCAGATAACACCAGTTGAATTATACTGCGCGGAGAAGCGCCAATGGCTTTTCTAATGCCAATCTCTTTGGTTCGTTCTTTTACCAAAATGATCATAATATTACTCACACCTACGATCCCCGCAATAATGGTCATAATGCCAATAATCCAGATAAAAGCCCTGATCCCTCCGAAAACTCCTTGTGCTTGTGTAAACTGTTCCAGCGTATTCCAAGTGAAGAGGGCTTTTTCATCTGTATCTGCAAATCGATGCCGTCGTGCCAATAGTGTTCTAATTTCAGCCTCTATTTTTTTATTTTCTTCTACAGTGGATGATTCTGTTGTAACAGCAAGATTTTGAATGCGATTGGCACCATTAAAAACACGCTGCATAGTTGAAATTGGTAGAAAAGATTTTTTAGAGGTACCTTGTTGTTCGTCTTTAAAAACGCCTACTACTTTAAAGAATATCCCTCCCACTTTAAGATTTTTTCCAATAGGATCTTCCTCCTTAAAAAGAATTTCAACAATAGGTTTTGAAAGAACAATCACCTTGCGAAACTGCTCGATATCCAAAGGATTAATAAAGCGCCCCTGTAAAATATCCATCCGTTCGATACCACTAAAAGCAGGCATTACACCAGTTATTGAGTAAATACCATATTCATTTTTATAGGTGAGAGGCGCACTGCCCCAAATATACATACGTCCAGAAATGTTGCTAATCCCATCCAGTTCATTTTTCAAAAGATCATAATCTTCATTGGTAAACTGAATACGTCGCCCCTTTTTTAAGCCTTCAAAAGATTCTCCAGTTTCACCGGGGTTTATCCAAATGGCATTTTTCGAAGATCCTCTAAAACTAAATTCCATTCCATTTTGTAATCCTTTGCCCGAACCCAATAAAACTATAAGCATGAAGATGCCCCATGCCACGCTAAACCCCGTCATAATTGCACGAAGCTTATTTTGTTTTAAAGTGGTAAATATCTCTTCTATGGCATCAAACATAACATCACCTATTTACTATAAAGTTATTGACGGGGAATATTTGCCATTTCCTCTTTTAATTCAGGCCAACTTCCATCGTCGGTTTCAAGGTTGGGATCAACCACAAGCCCATCTCGAAGACGAATGATCCTTTGAGTTCGTGAGGCGACTTCTCTTTCATGCGTAACAATGATTATGGAGATACCGCTCTTATTAACATCCGAAAGAATTTCCATTACTTCAAGTGACGTTTGTGAATCAAGAGCTCCTGTAGGCTCGTCGGCTAAAATAACTTTAGGGTTTGAAATAAGCGCACGTGCAATAGCAACTCTCTGTTTTTGACCACCCGAAAGCTCTGAAGGAAGATGGTGTGCCCACTCTTTTAAACCCATTTTATCTAAATATTCCAAAGCAATCATATTTCTCCTTTTCCTATTCACCTTTTGATAATACAAAGGAAGAGCCACATTTTCCATGGCATTTTTAAAAGAGATGAGATTAAAAGATTGAAAGATAAATCCAATATATTGATTGCGAAAACGAGCCGCCTTGGTCTCATTCATCTTGCCTATGCGGATATTGTCCAAATAATAATCACCAGCATCGTAATTATCTAAAATTCCTAAAATATTTAACAAGGTAGATTTTCCAGATCCAGAAGAGCCCATAATACTAACCATTTCGCCTTCTTTAATATCGATATCAATGCCTTTAAGGACGTGTAGTGAATTACTGCCATTGAAGTATGATTTATGCAATGACTCTACTTTAATAATACTTTTACTCATAACTGGAAAAATAGGTGCTCAACAAAAATAAAAACTATACAAATATGATCAAATCTACTTATAAATAATATTAAGTATAAAACATACGATTTTAGCGATGAACATCATAAGGCCAATAAACCCCTTTATAACTCTTAGAAACTGGAAGCTCTTTTTGAGTAAGGGATACTATATTTTGATTTTTCCACGATTTAAAATGTGTAGGGTTTATTGAATTAGGCATTTAAATAATAATTGTTTTGTAAAAATAACAACATCCAGTATAGTGTGCAAGTTAGAAATTACCGAGGATTTAACTTTCTTAAAGTCTATCCCTGTTTTTATAAATTGACAGAAACAGATTTAAGAGGATGAGCCAATTCCTCAAAGGCATTAATCAATTTTTATCACCTTAGTTTTCAATGTTGAACAAATCATTCTACTATCTGATTATTCATTTTCCTTTTTAACATAACTCTTAAATCTAAGTGCAATTTAGAAGGATTTAATCACCACATCAAAATTCTTTATTAGAAATGGTAAAATCAAACTTTAATCACTCTATTTTTATTAATGACTATCTCAAATATTATATCTGACTTAACACAACATTATGACGAATACCCCCTCATTTTGTTACAGCGATGTGGTGAAAAACTTTAAATTAATGATGATTTAGTTGTCATTTTTTCTTTAATATGCTTATCCATTTTACACTAAACATTTAATACAACAACCTGTATGTCAAGAGCTATATCTCAGTCCCAAACCCAAAAAGGAGTTTGATTTTATTTATACGCTACATTGGATGGGATAAATAAGAAAAGGGTTTTATTTAGGTGCAAAAAACCAATTATTAAAAATAAAACCCTACTAAATTCTACTCACCGATAGATTCAATAAAAATCTACAAAACCCCATAGGGACGCTGCTTTTATTAAAAAGAAATCCCAGTGGACATAAAGATCCTGTCGGGATGACATTTGATTCTACAGTATTTATAACCGATTTGCACCAAATTCTAAAACAATTCTGTAAACTCCATCTCAAAAATCAGTGCACAAAAAAACCATTTCACTAAAAGAGAAATGGTTATATAATTTTGATTTTAAAAAGCTCCTCAGGTAGGATTTGAACCTACGACCTACGGATTAACAGTCCGCCGCTCTAACCAACTGAGCTACT
>CAZJDS010000250.1:0-3873 GCA_964544795.1 uncultured Alkaliflexus sp.
CCAGCATAACCTCTTTCAACTGTACCATCCAAATTGTCCCAATGGTTAAGTACTCGCAAGTCATATTTAGGACTCTCCTGAATGTTTAAATCAGAAACTGACTCTCCCATCTGCATCTTTCTGATTAAGCGAAAAGTACCATAGAGCACACCTGCTTCAGAGTTAGCTGCAATAACCGTCATGTTGCCAGCCCTACTATTGAGAGTGCGAATGATAAACCCCTCATTTCCACACGCTTTTAGATCTGAAGCTAAATTAAAATCACTCACTAATTTATTGGACGAAGTAATCAGCACAAGTGAGTTCGCTTTTGGCTTATTGATTTCTCGTACTGAAGTGCCTGTCATTTGTAGGAAAGCTTGTTTCCACTCATTAGCAGCAGATTTAATAACAGATCCTGATTCAGTAACCACCAATGAAGAAATGTTTTTTACATACTCCTGTTCAATAGGTTTGTCAATCTTAGAATACCTCAACCACAGATCGGAGCCACTCTCGGCAACCAGAGCTAATGGGAAAAGAATGAGCGATAATAAAAACGCTATTAATTTTATTCTCATATCAGATGATTTATTTTTAGATTAAAAAATGAAACCCACCAAGACGGAAATCTCATTTAAAGAAATTGCACATGGTGAGTTTCATATGATTATAATTTGTTTTTCAGTTGCCATATGGAACTCGCCGAGATAATCATCCCCTTTTGTGAGAAGTTTTCTCATGGCTCGTTTCATATGATTATAATTTGATTTTCAATTGCCATATGGAACTCGTATTTACAATCATCCTCTTTTGTGAGAAGTACTGCCCATGCTCGTTTCATATTGATATATTCTGTTCACCAAATTTACTTAGGGGCAAACAAATTCACCTTCAATTTTCAACTGCTTAGAAACCACATTTCCTGATTTAAGAGAAGCAGCATCTGGCTGTTTTCCACCCACATAAATATCAACTGGTCCAGCATAGACTACTTTACCAAATTCAGGATGAAATAGAGCCAACTGCTCAGGTTTCAGCTCAAAAGTCACCTCTTTGGTCTCGCCTGCCTTCAAATGAATTCGCTTAAAACCTTGAAGACTTCTCAAAGGAGAGTACTCATTGGTAGGATGAGTTAAATAGAGCTGCACAACTTCATCACCATCACGATCGCCAGAATTTGTAACTTCTACAGAAACTTGTGCTGTTTGGTCGGCCATTATCTCTTCAACTACTCGCATATTACCATAAGTGAAAGTGGTATAACTCAAGCCAAATCCAAACTCATAAAGAGGTTTGCCGTCAAAATATCGATAAGTTCTTCCTTTCATTGAATAATCTTCAAAAGGAGGCAATTGATCGGTTGACTTATAGAAGGTTAATGGCAACCGTCCAGCTGGATTGTAATCCCCAAAAAGAACATCAGCAATAGCTGTACCCCCAGCTTGTCCAGGATACCAAGCCTCCAGAATAGCGGGAACATTACCTGCTTCCCAATTAAAAGCCACTGCACTACCATTTAGAAGGACTAAAACTGTAGGTTTATTTAACTTCATAATGGCCTTAATTAAATCGGTCTGAACTTTTGGCAAGGAAATATCTGTGCGATCCCCACCTAAGAATCCAGGCACCTGAACATCCATTTCTTCACCTTCTAAAAGTGCAGATAACCCCATACATAAAACCACCACATCTGATTGAGAAGCTAACTCTAAAGCTTCTTTCTTCAGGTTACGTCCAGGAATTTCCCAATGAAGTTTAGCCATGGGATAGGTACTTTTCTTTTGACGATATTCAAATCTAATATTGTAAGTATTGTCTTTTTCAAGATATACCTTTTTATATTTTTCTCTAGGATGATAAACATCATTTCTTCCGACCAATAAACTATCGTTCAGATAAATGTTGTAATCGGTGAATCCATCCCCTCCCAAATAATAGTCTCCTGAAAGAGGGGGAACCAATACACCTGTCCACCGAACTGAGAACAGATCATTTGAAACACCAGCTTTTGGCTCATTTTCCCACCAAACAAAATTGATATTTTCATCTACTCCTTCATATGCAGGGTCTCCAGACAACTCATTGTTGTTGTAATATTGAGCTTTCAAACCACTTTCGCTTAATGAAGCATCGGTAAATAAGAAACGACCATCAACTGGCTCCAAATAGGGGAAGTTCTCTGCCCAAGACGATCCTTGAGCATACTGCACATCGGCATTAGGAAGTTTTTCTGAAATTCCCGCAAATGGAGTTTTAGGATTGGAAGGAAAGCCGTTGTAATTAGCTAATAACACATCAGCATTATGAGCATTGGGCCCAATCACTGCTACTTTACCCACTGATTTAGAAAAGGGAAGAACAGACTTCTCATTTTTCAAAAGGACCATGGACTTTCGTGCAGTTTCAAGTGCCAACTCTGCGTTCTCTTTACTATCCACCACCGAATAAGGAATATTTGCATAAGTAACCATAGAGGCTGGATCAAACATTCCCAGTTTCATGCGTGCCAACATTAAACGAGTAACGCTAACATCTATTTCTGCTTCAGTTATCAGACCATCATGAACTGCCTTCACCAAAGCTGGATAAGAATCACCACAATTAAGATCAGTGCCTGCCTTTACAGCCATGGCAGATGCCTCTTCAACATTGGACGCTACTTCATGATCTCCCGGTTTAAAGAAATCACGAATTGCCCAACAATCAGAAACTATATAACCATCAAATCCCCAGTCAACTCTCAAAAGATTTTCCACGTATTTGCTTCCGCAACATGCTTCGCCATGTAAACGGTTATAAGCACACATTACAGAATATACATGACCTTTCTGAACAGTTTTCTTAAAATGAGGTAAATATGTTTCTACCATATCATAATCAGAAGAAACCGCATCAAACTTATGCCTAAGAGGTTCTGGACCACTGTGAACAACAAAATGTTTAGCTGTTGCAATTAATTTGAAATAACGCTCATCATTGCCTTGCAAACCTTTTATAAAATCCACTCCTAACTCACCAGATAAATATGGATCTTCACCATAGGTCTCCATACCTCTTCCCCATCGTGGATCACGAAAAATATTGATATTTGGTGTCCAGAAAGTTAATCCTTGGTAACGGCCTCTTTTACCTTGGGCAGCAAAATTATGATGTTTTGCCCTGGCTTCATCGGAAATGGCTGTGGCCACATTAAACATATGTTCATTGTCCCACATGGCAGACATACCGATTGCCTGAGGATAAACCGTAGCCAATCCGGCGCGTCCAACCCCATGCAAACACTCATTCCACCAGTCGTATTGGGGAATCCCCAAATGTTCAATGGCAGGTGCATCATGCACCATCTGCGATACTTTTTCTTCTAAAGTCATGCGTGAAACCAAATCAGCAGCACGTTCTTCAAAGCTCAAAGAGGTGTCTTGATAAGGTAATACGGGCTGCGAACAGCTGTAAAAGAAGCCAGTGCTCAAAAGTAAAAAAAACAAAACGGACTGCATCATCATAATCCGTCCCCTACTAAAGTTCGTTTGTGTTTGCATAATCATAGTTTTAATAGGCTAAAAAGCCTATATTTAAAGATATCTATATAATTTCAGTTTCTGAATATCGTATTCGTCCACAGGAATTCTTAAATGGCGCCCTTGGTGACTTTGATCCCCATTAAGACGAAGTGTTGACTTCCATTGTCTGTTTTTATTTCTAACACGATCAATCTGACCAATTCCTGCACGCCCAAATTCTTCATTAGCCGATTCAAAAGTAATCACTACCCCTGTGCCAGCAACCATATACTCATCATTGCCCAACGATATAATTAAAGCACCACTCTCAGGCCATAGACTACCATCATTAGCTTTAGGACTCCACCCTAAAGTGTAATCGTGGGATACA
>CAZJDS010000251.1:0-3849 GCA_964544795.1 uncultured Alkaliflexus sp.
CATGTTGACCATCTGCTTCGAAAATAGATACTTTCTGTTGGATGTCAATTTTGCCAATGGCGATTTTTAGATCTGGCGTTTGACGGTTGATAAGACTGATGAGTACATCGGGGCGCATATCGTTTTTTGATCCGATATTTATGCTGTAACGGCTAAAGCGGCGATTGCCTCCAAAACCTCTATCTCCGCCTCTTTCTTTGCTGCCGCCTCTTTCTCTTTCACCAAATCGATCTCCACCACCTCTGCTGCTTCTATCTCTATCTCTTCCACGTCCTCTATCTGCCCCCCTGTCGGATCCTCTATCTCTTCTTCCAGATCCTGGTGCAATGTTTAAGTCCGATGCATTTTTATAATCTGCATGAAGACGGTTAAAACTTAGAGCGATGAATTTTTCAATAATTTCTTCGCGGTTTAATTCGCCCAATTGCTCAAGAATTATCTCTTTAAAATTATCAACTTCAAAACCTTTTGGTTCAGTAGCTGCAACACTCATTAAGTAATTCTCCAATCGCCTTTTAAACACTTCTTCTCCTGAAGGGATTTGGCGTATTACAAATTTTTGACCCGTCTGTTTCTCCATAAAAGAGATTCTGCGTTGCTCAGCAGGAGACAAAATTGCAATTGAAACTCCTTTGTTCCCTGCCCGGCCTGTGCGACCACTTCGGTGAATATAATTTTCAGGATCGTCAGGTAGGTGATAGTGAATAACATGCGAAAGGTGATCTACGTCTAATCCTCTGGCTGCAACGTCTGTGGCCACCAAAAGCTGAAGGTGTTTGTTTCTGAATCGGCCCATCACATAATCGCGTTGCGCTTGTGAAAGATCTCCATGAAGAGCATCAGCGTTGTAACCATCGCCCATTAATTTATCGGCAATGTCTTTGGTTTCTTGGCGTGTGCGACAAAATATAATACCATAAATTTCAGGAGTTATATCCGCTATACGTCTTAATGCTTGATAACCATTGGATGGTGAAGTTACGCAATACTCATGACTAATATCTGCGTTGGAAATATTTTTTCTACTAACGGATATGGTTGTTGGAGTATTCATATATTTACCTGCCATGCGATTGATATCTGGCGGAATTGTGGCCGAGAAAAGTAAGGTCTGCTTGGTCTTTGGAGTTTGTTCCAAAATAGCATCCATCTCATCTTTAAAGCCCATTTTCAGCATCTCGTCGGCTTCATCCAGTACTAAGAATTGGATGGAAGAAAGATCCAGCTTTCCTCTACGGATCATGTCATTTACACGACCAGGTGTTCCTACCACTATCTCGCACTTACGTTTGATGGCATTAATCTGGTCGAATATAGGCGCACCTCCGTATATAGGAACCACCGAGAAATTAAGGTGGGTGGTATATGTTTTTATGTCACTCGTAATTTGTAAGCACAGCTCACGGGTGGGACACAATACGATGGCTTGAATTCCTTTGTTGTTGGGATCCATTTTGTGTAGTATGGGCAATCCGAAAGCAGCTGTCTTTCCAGTTCCAGTTTGTGCCATGGCGATCAGATCTTTGTCTGATTCCAATATAAACGGAATGGATTCATTCTGAATAGGTGTAGGATGTGTAAATCCTAATTTTTCAATCGATTCAAGTAGTTCCGGTTTTAAACCGATCTCTTTAAAAGTTAGCATGTAACAATGATTAATGGCAATATAGTTGATTGCCGTTTAAAATTAAAAATCCTGAAAAACAATACACACCTCGTTCAACAATTTCGCATTAAGCGTTTTGTCGAATCAATTTAATGATGGTGGGATGAAATTTCCCACGCCCCAAAATCAGGTTCTTTAATGTTCAGGATAATTGACTATCAAAGAAACGTGACTGCTCATTTCAGTTCCACGTTCTTTGTAACCATTGCCATGTAAGCGGTTATCTTAACGTGAAGTAAGCCCTGCAAGCAGGAAGGATGCAACCTTGCTATGAAGGTATGCGTTTTTCAATAACGGGTGCAAATATAGTCTCTTTTTCTTCTTTTCGCTATCTATCCTTAGATTTCGATGATCTATTAATGTTTTTTATGTTTTTGATACTTTCTATTTCATGATAGATCCTTTTGACTTTCTGTTGCATAAACACATTAAAAGTTCATTACCATGCCTCTTTTAAGATTGTTTTATTTTTTTTCTTTTGTTATTATTTTGATTGCTATAAATTTTATATACTTTTGAGAACATAACACAACAGAACAGCATGGAGGGTAGAGCACGTTTAAATAGTTTTAGATTCAAGATTTCTGAGAAGTCTGGTTTGCCTAAATTTCGGCAAATTGTTGATTCTGTAAACGATGCAGTAGCAGAGAACCAGCTTGCTGTGGGAGATCACTTGCCGTCGGTAAACCAAATATGCCAGGATTATAAAATTTCTCGTGATACAGTATTTAAAGCTTATACGCTTCTAAAAGAACAAGGAGTAGTTGACTCTGTTCCTAACAAAGGGTATTTTATAGCTAAAGCTGTACGTAGGGTTTTTCTTTTTTTGGATACTTTTAAGGCATATAAAGAAGTTTTATATGACTCTTTCATGAAAAATTTACCCAAAAACATCCTTGCTGAAGTACATTTTCATCATTATAAACCTGATGTTTTTAAAAGACAAATAGAAGAGAGTATTGGCAAATATGCGAAATATGTGGTGATGCCATTTGACCATGAGGGGATGGAAGACATTTTAGGTTTGATTCCTGATGATAAGTTGTTGATTATCGATTGGAATATCCATTCGAAATCGAGCAATAATTTGTTGTATCAAGATTTTGGTAATTCAGTATATGATGGATTGAAGGAATTGTTACCTTTACTTTTACGCTATAAAAAATTTGAGTTTCTATATCCTGAATACACCAATCATCCTTATGAATCGGTTTTGTTTTTCGAGAAGTTTTGTAAAGATCACAAGATAAAACATTCTGTTTTGACCGATTCATCCAAATTCAATGTGGAACAAGGAAAAGCCTACTTTAGTGTAAGCGATCGTATGTTAGGGAGGTTTTTAGAACAGTGTCGTTCAAGGAATCTTGAGCCAGGACGTGATACGGGGATTATATCCTATAACGAAACTCCAATGAAGAAGTTTATTTATAAAGGGATTACTGTTATCACTACAGATTTTGATGAGATGGGAAGAAAGGCTGCTGAGTTTGTTGTCAACGATAGTGCAATGACCTATTGTGTTCCCACTCATGTTAATATTCGAGAATCTTTATAATTATTAATCAATTTATAGAACAGACTAATAATGAAGTACACTTTAGGAATTGACGTTGGAAGCTCCTCCGTAAAAGTAAGCTTGCTTAACTTATCGGATGGGAGTTCTGCTGCTTCTGCTTTTTATCCTGCAGAAGAGATGGCTATCAGAGCCCTCAAAAGTGGATGGGCAGAGCAAGATCCAGAGGCTTGGTGGGAGAATGCCAAGCTGGCTTTGGCCGACGTATTAAAAAAATCAGGTGTTTCAAAGGATAAGATTAAGGGCATTGGAATCTCCTATCAGATGCATGGTCTTGTAACTTTGGATAAATTGGGTAATGTGGTACGTCCCTCTATAATATGGGCCGACAGCCGTGCTGTCGCTATAGGGGATAAGGCATTTAAAGATTTAGGCGCTGAGTACTGTTTAACCAATTTTCTAAATTCTCCTGGTAATTTCACCGCTTCAAAACTTAAGTGGGTGAAAGAGAATGAACCCGAAAAGTTTGAGAAGATCTATAAAGTAATGCTTCCTGGTGATTACATAGCTTATCGACTCTCTGGAGAGATGCAAACTACTGTTTCTGGTTTAACCGAAGGGATAATGTGGAATTTCACTCGTGGGGAGTTGGCCACAGAACTTCTTGAGT
>CAZJDS010000252.1:0-2601 GCA_964544795.1 uncultured Alkaliflexus sp.
GTGTGTTTGTCAATACAGTCCACACTTAGTCCGTGAAACATAAAGATCGGTCCCATCCATTCGGAGTCACGCTTGGCCAAATAATCGTTTACAGTAACCAAATGAACTCCTCTGCCAGTAAGTGCATTTAAAAACATGGGCAGAGTAGAAACTAAGGTTTTTCCTTCTCCAGTAGCCATTTCCGCTGCTCTTCCTTGATGCAATACGACTCCACCAATGAGCTGTACATCATAGTGTACCATTGCCCAAGTTATTTCAGTTCCACCTGCCCTCCAGGAGTTGTGATAGAGCGCTTTATCGTCTTTTATCTCAACAAAATCATGAATAGCAGCCAGATCTCTATCAAACTGAGAAGCCTCCACTTCAACAATTTTATTGTTAGTAAATCTTACTGCCGTTTCTTTAATAATAGCAAAAGCGTAAGGGAGAATATTGTTGAGTTCTTCTTCGAATTTCTCAGTGATTTTCTTTTCTAACTGATCAATCTCTGTGTACATCCTTTCTCTCTCGGACACATCAGGATTGTCGTTCTCTATTTGAGATTTCATTTGATCAATCTGATCCTGTTCTGACTTAACATAATCTTTTAGTTGCTGTTTTAGTTTCAAAGTGTATGCCCTGAGCTCATCGTTGTTTAAGGCTTCTATTTCAGGATAAACACTCTTTATCTTATCAACATAAGGGGCAATCTCTTTCATGTCACGTTTGGACTTATCCCCCAAAAACATGCCTAATATATTATTAATAATACTCATAATCGGTTTAGTATAAATTTTTGAACTATAACAAAGTAATGCTTTCGCAATGAGAAGTCTGTTTTTCTAAAAAACATCTTATAAGCTCTGAGGTCCAGCTCGCACGAGATAAGTAGTAAACAGGTCAGTGGATGGTAGAAAGGTATCTTTCGATTGATATGTATATGTAAGCGCAAATAAATCAAACTTATATAGAATTAAAGACAACAGTCCAACAAGTCTCTCAGGGTAAAAGCCGCTGAGTTCTTGAGAAACATTGGAAATAGTGCAGAGTCTGTGGGTTACATCAACTAAAAGTTGAGTTGTTTGATGTAAGACTTTATGAGAAAAGTAGTTGTCCTCAATAATATAAGTATCAGATTCTTTTTGGTTCGCTTTTAGAAAGCCAACCAAATCGTTGGATTCTAATACCTCTAAACCGTTATCTACAACTGTAGAAATCGAGAAAAAAGGAAACTCAGTAGAACGATCTTTACAGCCAGTAATCACAACTGTCAAAGAAAGTCCCAAAAAGGTTAAATAGCTTATTTCTATTCGTTTTCTCACTTCAATTTATCTCTATTTTCAATCATGTAAAGATGTTAAAAGATTTTGAAAAAGTCTTTAAATCTTTGTTAAAAAAAGAGCTCTTTCTATATTGTGAGAAAAAATCGCCATTTTTACACTTTGAAATTAAGAATGGCGTGTCCTTAGAAATTGCCGAAACAATCAGCCATGACCACAGCGGCGATAAAGAGACACGCCATTCTATTTACAATCATTTAGTATTTGATGATCGGTATATTGTGAACAGACACTTGAAGCAATAGTTCATATATTATTAATAAATACATTTGTTCCGTATGCCTCTTTTAAAACAGCTGTTTAGAATTAATGTTCACATAAAATAGAGGGATAATTATTATATTCTCAATAGGCTTATGCTAATACCCTATAACAAGAAAAGGGATTAGTGGTTCAAAATTGTATAAAGATTCATTTATTATCTCCTTTTGTCTTTACAGAACATCTCTTAAATTTACTTTTGGTTTAGGATAGAATGATCTGAAATGGTTATATTTGCACAAAAAAGATATGGCTCTATACAATATGCTAAGCCCTGACCAGCTCATTCAGAGGCTGAAGTCAGAAAGCTTTGAAAGAAAAACAGTTTCATTTTACCGATATGTGGTTATTGAGGATCCGCAAAAGTTTCGGGACAGTTTGTACATTGCTTTAGAAAAATTGCAATGCAATGGACGTATATACGTGGCACAGGAAGGGATTAATGCTCAGATGAATGTACCTAAGCACAATATTGATGATTTTATAGATTACTTGAACAGCGTTCCCATTTTGAAGGATATGCCTTTAAAATGGGCTTTAGAAGAAAATGCACCTTCATTTCTAAAACTCATTGTAAGAGTTCGACCCAAAATAGTTGCCGATGGTCTTAACGATACTGTTTTTGATGTGACAAATGTTGGAAATCGTCTCTCTCCTTTGGAATTCCACTCTCTGGCTTCGAAAGAAGATGTTTTGGTGATTGACATGCGTAACAATTATGAAAGTGAAGTAGGTCGATTCAAAAATGCCATCTGTCCCGATGCCGAAACCTTTCGCGAAGAGGTCGAAATGGTAGTTGATCTGTTGGCAGATGCCAAAGAGAAAAAGATTCTGCTCTATTGCACAGGCGGTGTAAGATGCGAGAAAGCAAGTGCCTGGATGAAACATCATGGTTTTAAAGATGTAAACCAGCTTCATGGCGGTGTGATTGCTTATGCATCCGAGATTAAACAACAAGGATTAGAATCTCAATTTATTGGCAAAAACTTTGTATTTGATGAGCGTTTGGGTGAAAGAGTTA
>CAZJDS010000252.1:2618-3842 GCA_964544795.1 uncultured Alkaliflexus sp.
TCATCTGTGTGGAAAGCCTTGTGATACGCATGTTAACTGTGCCTTCGATCCGTGTCATTATTTGGCGATTCAATGTGAGGAGTGTGCACGAAAATACGATGGATGCTGTAGTGATGTGTGTTATACTCATCTCAAGTCAGATTCACAGGATTTGAGTAAAGAGAAAGTAGAAAGAAATAATATTTCAAGTTGTAGTTTATAAATTAATGAGCGGAGAATTTAATTTGGATAATTTTTGGCACAACACGCAGCTTCCTATGATGATGCTTGCTCCTATGGAGGACGTTACAGATACCGCTTTTAGAGAATTGGTGTTGCACAATGCCACCGCAGGAAAATTGCATGTACTTTTTACAGAATTCACCTCCACAGATGGTATGTGCCATCCCGTGGGACGAGATAAAGTATCTTATCGTTTAAAAGTTTCTCAAAATGAGCAAAAGCTACTTAAAAAACTGGGTGTTAAAATAGTTGCTCAAATTTGGGGAAATAATCCTGATAAATTTTCTGAGACAGTTAAATATATCACCCAAGAATATGATTTTGATGGAATTGACATCAATATGGGGTGTCCAGTAAAAAATATGGTGGCACATGGAAGTTGTTCGGCACTGATTAATCAAGAACCATTGGCTGCGGAAATTATTCATGCTTCAAGAGAAGCCACTCATCTTCCTTTGAGTGTTAAGACCCGTTTGGGCGTTAAACAAGTAGAAACCGAGCGGTGGATGCACTTTTTATTACAACAGCCCTTAGATGCTGTTATATTGCATGGACGCATTCAAAAGCAGATGTCTGAAGGAGTAGCTGATTGGTTAGAAATAGAAAAAGCAGCTCTTTTACGCAACGAAATAGCTCCAAACATCAAAATCATTGGTAATGGAGATGTTGACTCCATTGCTGAAGCGGAAGCAAAAACAGTAAAACATGGTTTGGATGGTGTTATGATAGGTCGAGGCATCTTTAAAAACCCATGGTTATTTACTCCCGAAAAAACGAATATCCTCATTCAAGAACGGATAGCTACTTTAGAACTTCATCTGGATCTTTTTGAAGCCAACTGGGGAACTACTCGCCACTTCCCTATCCTACGGCGATTTTTCAAAATTTACATTTCCGATTTTCATGGTGCTTCAGAATTTAGACACCAAATGATGCAAGTAAATAATTTCGAAGAAGCCCGCGCAACCATTGAAGAGTGGAAAATTAAGTTGTTGTAGTATT
>CAZJDS010000253.1:0-1817 GCA_964544795.1 uncultured Alkaliflexus sp.
AAATTAGCCGGCAATGAGAAAATTGTACATGATTGTTTTTCTGGTCATTTCAGGAAAAAGGATGGTTCATCCATTGGGCTTAAAATGAGTGTGGAGAAAGCGCAGGAGAAGTTTGATTTAACCACTACGACTAAACCACTTCAATTATCGGAGTCTATTTGGTTTTTAGGAGAGATACCACGAATTACCGATTTTGAGTCAAAAATCACTCCTTTTATGTTAGAGAATGGCGAGCCTGACTTTGTTATGGACGATAGCGCATTGGCTATGGTTGTTGGCGATGGACTTTATGTTTTGACTGGTTGTGGCCATGCAGGTGTTGTAAATACATTGAAACATGCAAAGAAGGTGACAGGAGTGGATAATATAAAAGGAGTTCTGGGTGGATTTCATCTTAAAGAACAAAATCATCAGACCAAAATGACTATTGAATATTTAAAAGAGCATAATGTTCCTCATGTTTGGCCATCTCATTGTACAGCACTTCCTGCATTAGTTGCTTTTTACGATGCTTTTCAGATAGAACAGATAAAAGTGGGAGCGGAGCTCTTATTGGAATAGATGAATCTTTTGTTTATAAATAAAGCCAGAGTCCTATAATGTAGAACTCTGGCTTTTATACCTAAAGATTAAATATTTTAGTGTTTTTTAGAAACCAAATGCTTCCATCATTTTTTTGAACACATCGGTATTTTTATACACACCCGTAAATTTTTCGGCGCCTGCACCATAGGCAAAAACAGGAACCATCACAGCGGTGTGTCCTCCTGTAGTATAATCAGCAGTAACTTTTCCTTTGCTTATATCACCCCCTTCTAAAGCCATACCTCCTGTTTCGTGGTCTGCTGTAATTATAACCAATGTCTCCTTGTTGGAGGAAGCAAATGCAAGTGCTTTAGCCACAGCTCTGTCAAAATCTAAGGTTTCTTGCACAACGAATGCGGTGTTATTGTCATGTCCTCCCCAATCTATCATCGAGCCTTCTACCATCAGGAAGAAACCATTTTTATTGTTTTGAAGAATTTGAATGGCTTTTTCAGTTGCTTCAGGCAGCATCTCGCCTCTTGCTGGGTATGCTTCGTTATGATTTTCAGCCGTCAGAATAGCTAGTTTTCCTGAATTTATATTGGTTGCTTCTTCCAGTGAATAGAATACTTGATAATCTTTTCCTTCAAGTTCCTTGATAAGGTTGCGACCGTCTTTTCGTTCTGCAAAGAATTTACGACCTCCGCCAATGAAAACATCTATATCTACATTTAAAAAATCGGCAGCAATCTCTTCAGTCAATCCTCTATGAGGTTGGTGCGCGATAAATGAAGCGGGCGTAGCATGAGTTATGGAGGAACTGGAAACCAATCCTGTTGCATAACCGTTCTTTTCGCTTATTTCTAAAATAGTAGGAATGGGTAGAGTGTCTGTATCAACCGCTAAGGCTCCATTATAGGTGCGTTGACCTGTTGAAAGTGCAGTTCCTCCAGCTGCGGAGTCTGTAACATAGTCGTCAGCACTTTGGGTTTGACTAAAACCCGTAAAAGGCATTTGAGTCATGTTTAATGCTCCATGATTGGCAGTGACGCCCGAAAAAACTTGTGCAACTCCCATGCCATCACCAATAAGAAAGATAATATTCTTGGCTTTGCTGTTGAAATAAGAGTTTTCTCTAAGTGTTAATACTTCATGTGGTGTTTCATTTTCAAAAGAGCTATTGGGTTTTTCAACCTTGACGTTGCTGTGCATATCACAGGAAACCCCTAATAGAATAGAGAAAATAGTGATTAAAAAAATATGTTTCATTTTATTTAAAATTTTGGTGATTC
>CAZJDS010000253.1:1917-3842 GCA_964544795.1 uncultured Alkaliflexus sp.
ATCCTTAACAACCAGTGAATAAGAATGGTTTATAGGTATGATTCAAAAGCTCTATTTAATTTGAAATGATTGTTAGGATATTTTGAAACTGGAGCATAAAATATATTAAATTTAAGTTCTTACTCTCTGTTGCTACACAAAGTTAAGAATTTATGATGAAAATTAGGAATAGAAGGCTTTTCATTAGATCATATTACCTAAAACAGTTTTTTTGGTTTAAATATTAGGTGCTTTTTGAAGAACTCTAGAATGTGCTATTCTTATAATTTATGGGTTTGAGAAGAGTTGTTAAGAATAGTTCTAAATAAGAATGGTTTTATCTTTTATCTTTGCTATTTTGTGCAAAATTTAAAAAATTATTTATGGAGTGGGATAATGGGTTGGTTCTGGCTTTTGGGTTAACATTGTTTGCTGGCTTATCCACGGGCATAGGGAGTGCTATGGCCTTTTTTGCCAAACGAACAAACACTAAATTTTTATCTATTGCACTTGGGTTTTCGGCTGGGGTGATGATTTATGTTTCTTTTGTGGAGATCTTCTTTGAAGCTAAAGACTCATTGGTTGCTGAATTAGGAGTAAAAGGAGGTACGTGGGCTACAGCAGGAGCATTTTTTGGAGGTATGTTGTTGATTGCAATTATTGATAGATTGTTACCTTCAGCAGAGAATCCTCACGATGTAAAATCGGTGGAAAACATGACCGAGACAGATCGTGATAAGTTTATCAAAAATCGTAAGTTAATGCGTATTGGTATTCTTACAGGAGTTGCTATTGCCATTCATAATTTCCCAGAAGGAATTGCCACTTTTACTGCTACCATGGCTGATCCCAAATTAGGAATTGCCATTGCCATAGCTATTGCTATTCACAATATACCTGAAGGCATTGCGGTTTCTGTACCTATATATTATGCCACAGGAAGTAAACGTAAAGCGTTTGTTTACAGTTTTCTATCAGGGTTTGCCGAACCCTTGGGCGCTTTAGTGGGCTACATTTTGCTTACCACTTTCATGACTCCCATACTTTTTGGTGTTGTATTTGCTTCAGTAGCTGGAATAATGGTGTTTATCAGCTTAGATGAGCTTTTGCCCGCTGCGCGTGAATATGGTGAGCCACAGCTGGCTATTTACGGAATGTTTTCGGGAATGATTGTCATGGCTGTGAGTTTGATGATGTTTATTTAATGGTCGTTTTACCTCTTCATTAGTTGTATATCTTATTTTTTCCTTATATCTATGCAGTAAGTCAAAAGGCAGCTGACTTAAAATTAATATTTCCCAACTGACTGAAAATCTATTATGCGAAAAGAGGAGCGTTTTGAGAAAGTGATTGCTTGGTTTCAGGAGAATATGCCTGTTGCTGAGACAGAATTGCACTATTCCAATCCTTATGAACTATTGGTTGCTGTGATACTTTCTGCCCAATGTACCGATAAGAGGGTAAATATAATTACACCTCCTCTTTTTGAACGATTTCCATCCGCTGAAGTCTTAGCCAAGGCTGAAGTAGCTGAAGTATTTGAATATATTCGGTCGTGCAGCTTTCCCAATAATAAAAGTAAGAGTTTGGTGAGTATGGCACAAATGCTTGTGGGTAAGTTTGGAAATATAGTTCCTTCGGATATTGACGAATTACAAAAACTCCCTGGCGTGGGAAGGAAAACAGCTAACGTGATTGCTTCTGTGGTTTATAACAAACCAGCCATGGCAGTAGATACCCATGTTTTTAGAGTTTCTGCTCGCATCGGACTTACGACTAATGCCAAGACGCCTTTGGAAACAGAAAAGCAGTTGGTAAAACACATTCCTGAAGAGTTACTATCCATTGCGCATCATTGGCTCATTTTGCATGGACGATACATCTGCGTGGCACGTAAACCAAAATGCGGTGAATGTGGACTTAAAGATTGGTGTCGTTATTATCAA
>CAZJDS010000254.1:0-3839 GCA_964544795.1 uncultured Alkaliflexus sp.
TTAATGACAATTGAAGCGAAGGTATGTCTAGCTACATAAGTGGTAACATCTTTTTCAATTCCAATTTTTGAGCAAATCCTCTTCAAGTATTTATTGGTTAATTTAATAAACTGTTTTCTGGCTTTTAGTCTATCCTCTCCAGACTTCTCGGTATTAACAAAGGGGAAAACATAATTATCTGGATTCTTGTTTTTATTCCCCCACTTCTCAATTATGTGCATGGAATGTTTCTTAAGCTGAACATCAACTGTAATAGGTGCGTCCTTGGTTGTGAGCTTTGTCTTTTCCCTTATGAATTTAAAGTTCTCATCTTTAACCTGAGCATATTTCAAATTAAAAATATCTTTAAAATTCATTCCGTTACACCAATAGCTGAAAAACCAAAAATCTTTTGAGCGGTCTTCGATGCTATATGGGATTGGTTTATATTCAAATAATGATGTTAGCTCCTCCTCACTCAAATGGACTTTCCCCTTCCTACCTATTGGAATTTTATATTTGTCTTTTCTAAAGGGGTAGATATCAGGACTAATAATTTTATTTTGAATGGCTTGATTCATTAAAGCCCTCAGCGGTCTCAAATAAATCCCTACAGTGGTTGGGCTACGTCCTTCCTCCAGCATATACTTTTCATACCTATTAAGGAAATCAGAGATAATATCGGTAAATTTTAAATTTGACTTGAATTTCTTTAATGAAGCTTTAGAGTCCGCATAACTATTTCGGGTTCCTTCTCGTCCTTCTCTATGAAGCTCTTCCATCTTTATATCATACGCTTCATAAACATTGTGAAGGTCATCTGGCGCATTAAAAAACAACTCTTCAAACTGATGAAAAGAAAATGAAGCCATTTGCATTACAATTCGTTCTGCATCTTGGACAATCTGATCTAGCTCTCTTCTTGATTTTAAAAGATTGCCTTTTGCATCTGCTGAATGCATTATATTCCACTCTTCTTTACTTAAGTCGATTCCAGTCCCATAATATTTTCGTTTCCTTTGAAAAGTAACTCTCAGTTTTACTGGATATCTATCATCTTTTTTGGCTCTTTTTGTTTCGTGTCAATAGGCAAGTGTTGCTTTTCTTTTCATCAGTAAACGATCTTAAATTCTTGAAGATTCTTTATCAGAAATACATACTGCGAATCTAATTAATTAAAAACTTTACTACACAATTTACTACACAAAAGTAAAATAAATGCATAAAGTTTGAAAAATTGAATAGAAATACGTTCATTTGTATTGCCTATTTAAAGCTGATTATGAAAGGAATTATAAGAAAAGTAAAAAGAACTATAAACAACCAGACACTGACTCATAATCAGGGGGTTCCTGGTTCAAATCCAGGTGGACCCACCCCGTAAATAAAGGGTTACAGCAATGTAGCCCTTTTTTCTTTTTGTCCATTGTTATACACTTATATATATAAGTAAACTATGGATAGGTATGATTTCAACTAAAATATTTGCTTGGTATTGTTAATTTGAAATCTATTTTGCCTTTACCTGTATAAAAATACAATATTATAATTATTTTCTTAAATGTCATGATTGTGGAAGTGCTTGTTTTTTCCATGATATCTTCTGTGCCCAGATTAATCAACTTTTGGTAGGTTTCTGCAATTGCAGTAAGGGTAGGGTTTAGTAATATGCGCAATTGACCATTCATAGTTTGGGCAGAAGGGTATCGCGGGTTTGTTGTAAGCCCTTGATTGTTGTTTTGTCTTGAATACCTTGCTGATTTTGCCTAAAGCTTTAGTATTTTTGACAGATGGAAATAAAACTCGTGATATTTGATCTGGATGGCACTTTGCTGGATTCGCTTGAGGATATTGCTGCCAGTGTGAATTACGCTTTGCAACAGATGGGACAACCTGCTCACCCTGTTGATAGCTACAAACTCTTTGTGGGGAATGGCATTACCAAACTCTTTGAGCGGGCTTTGCCCGAAGTAGAGCGCTCAAGTGAAAACATTGCTCGCATGCAAGAATTATTTACGGCGCGATACCAGGAGCACATGAAGGATGCTACCTGCCCCTATGCTGGACTTTCCGAATTACTGGCAGAGCTGCACCAAAGTGCTATAAAATTGGCGGTGGCCTCCAACAAATATCACGCGGCAACTGTGCGACTGGTTGCTCACTATTTCCCGGATATACCCTTTGTGGCGGTATTAGGTCACAGAAATGGCATCCCGGCAAAGCCCGCCCCAGACATAGTCCAGGAAATACTGGATTTAAGTGGTATTGCTCCCCGACAAACACTTTATGTGGGTGATTCGGGGGTGGACATGCAAACGGCCATCAACAGCAATACAGCCGCCTGTGGCGTAAGCTGGGGTTTTCGGACGCGTAGTGAGCTTGAAAGCTTTGATCCAGCATTTATTGTTGATACTACAGCAGAACTCCGGGAGCTTTTATTAAATCTAACATCTGCAAGCGAATAGTATTTAAAAATCTGCCGTATTCTCTTAATACCAGGTCAGTTCCAACAAGCCCTTATACTCTGGGATAACTTCAAAGCCTTTTATTTCCAGATGTTTTTCATCCTCAAATTTGGGTAAATGGTTGAGATCTTTCAAGTAGCTGGCAGAAGAATCCATGGGGTGAAAGATTAATACCATATAGTCTTCTCTTAGTTGATTTTCAAAATTTTTCAATCCAATTTCCCATTTTCGTTCATGATATAAATGATCGGTAATCATTTTTCCATTAATAAATGCAAGTGCTCTATCTCCTACATAATCAATGTTAATAAAAATATCATTTAAATTCGTTATTCCGTCATTTAAATGTAGAGCATACTTTCTGTCGCTAATTTTCTCAATCTGCACATCTGGTTTTATCTCTTCAAAACGTATCGAAAACGTATCAAAATCTTCAAGTGAAGCTTGTTCCTTGGTAATGCTTGCTCCAGAGGAAGTAATATTCCCTTTACTCTCCGGAAAAACATGAATAATATTTTCAGTCTCCTGACTTATAAGCTGAAGTCCATTAGGAGCTTCTAAAATAAGTGCGTCAGAAATATAAAGTTTCTCTTGTATCTTAATAGAATTCATGGCTATTTCCTGAGGAATAATCATAAAACGGACGTTATTTGCAATGAAGGAAAAGGGAGTGTCTGCTGTGCCCCTAACACTTCTTAAGCCATCAACAACGCTTAGTGAAGCATTTTTCAATTCTGATATATGAGTATTATTTGTAAAGTTCAACTCTGGTGCAATACCGTTAATACTGCTAAAGACATAATGATTTTGAGTATCTTCCTTAAGTACGGTCAATGGTTGAACTGTTGCCGATTTAACACTTACACTCTCAAGTGTCAGATTAAAAGGGAAAATGGCACTGGTTCCTTTTGGAATATCAAAAACACCAAACGATGGAAAAGAAATAGTTTCCTTACCAGTTTGAACTTTGATATTAATATTAAGTATGTCTTTTACTTCTATATGATCCTGAAAATTTATTACAAATAAAAACCCCGAATCACCATAGGAGCGTGCGGCGTACCTTAAAACATCGGAGTTCTCAGGAGTAATATCTGCATTTGTTTGGGGCAAAACGGTCTTCATAGGAGCCAGCTTGTCGCCAAAAGCATGCAGAAATTGATGCAACATTCTAAGGTGCTTATAATGATAACGTACTTGTCCGTACTGACCAATAGGAGCCTGAAAATCGTAATTAACTCTGGGCACTCCGTTTGCCTCTTCGTTATAAAATTTACCATCAAATTGAGGAGTTGAGCCTCCGTGATACATGTAATAACCTATGCCATTCGACCCGCTTCCGACAATACGCACCATCAGTGGACTTACACTCTCATAGGGAACAAAGGGACGGCG
>CAZJDS010000255.1:0-3835 GCA_964544795.1 uncultured Alkaliflexus sp.
GTGAAAAAGTGAGCAGCTCTTCACCCGACTTCTTTTGAATATGAAAAAGAGTCCCGGCTGAATGTACTGTTGAAAAATTTACCATTAGCGAATGCTGTTTCGACAATTCCAAAGGTAGTGGTTCCATCACCGCTTCTTGTGTAGCAATAAGCACGCCTCCTGAAATAATCATATCTCCATCTATCTCAAATGCTTTGTCTCCACCTGTTTTCCCGTTCACCACCACTTCTCCACCAGACATCTCAAAAGTTCCTTTCACATCAATCCCATCATCCAAAGCAGTAATAAATAATTGACCTCCATGAATATAGAGATGCGACTTCTTTCCTTCAATTCCACTTTTAAGCTTACGTATAGGTTGTTCGTTCTCAGGCTCCTTCTCTTCAAGAATGTTAATACCATCGACAGTTGCAACAACATTCATGATACCGCCTTTAATAGTGATTAAATTCCCTTCCAACCCATCAGTGCAGGTGAGAACATTAATGTTACCTCCACTAATTCCCAAAGCTATATCTGCATGAACAGCATCGTCACCAGATGAAAGAGTGAAGTCACCTCCATTGATAGAGACAATCCCATCACTGTTAATCGCATCATTGGCTGCATCAATGACGAAATTACCATCGTCTATAATGACACCAGTTACAGATTTTAATCCTTTGAGTGATAAGTTGTCCACATTATCAAAATTGCTTCCTGTACCTGCAACAATATCAAAGGTACCACCAGAAACCAATATTTGTGTTTCTGCCTGAATTCCATCTCCGCCAGCAATAATATTCAATTCACCCGATTGGATGTAGGTATAACCACGAGCGGGATCGGTAGCATGAAAAGATTTTATTCCGTCATCCATCGCTCTTATATTTATTTCGGCATCCCCTTTAATAACAACATAGTCTTTAACTTGAATGCCATCATCTACAGCAAACAAAGAGAGATGAGCATCTTTAATCACCAAGCCATCTTTCCCGCCAATGGCATCGTTGAATTTCCCAGTTACGGTAAGTTTACCTGTTCCACAAATGGTTAGATCATCTTTGCTGAAAAGAGCGGCATTGGGCTCTTTTTCTTCGGGCAAATCAAAAATATACTCAGAATGATCAGCAAGAAAATTCTCAGTGCCTTCTGCTAAAATAACAATGGTCTTTTTACAACTTGCAATAAAAACAGGTGCGCCATTATTACAAGTAATATTTGCACCATTCATAACAATGCGCACCACATCCTCTTTAGAAACATCGACAATCACCCGTCCATCTTTTATAGTTTCTGTTAATCGATAAGTTCCTGCTGAATTAATTGTAACTACATTGCCTGAAACAGTAGCTCCTTTTCCTTGTTCCACATCAATTGAAGATGTATTTAAAGTAATTTCGACCACTTCAGATTCAGAAAAATCAGCATCACCTGGTTCATCATGATCTTTCACATTCTCAACCATAGCTTCTTCGACTGTATAACCACTAACTTTAGGGTCAACCTCTTCTTTAGGAATGGTGGTGGATTCTTCTTT
Organism: uncultured Alkaliflexus sp.; assembly: GCA_964544795.1. GTDB lineage: Bacteria > Bacteroidota > Bacteroidia > Bacteroidales > Marinilabiliaceae > CAZHHH01. Next base: position 1,520 of record CAZJDS010000255.1, read on the forward strand.
TGAACAGCTAAAAGAGATCATCATTATTGTGACAAAACAAAATAACCAAAAGATATTTTTCATCATCTGTTAAATTTTAATTTTAAGGGTAGTACCTATAATACTTACCTTATCAGGTTTTTTCTTATTCAACTCACCCTCCTTTTGAAAATAGAGATCAGCACTTAGACGCTTGCTAAATTTATATTCCGCTCCGACAGACCATCTATATTGATCTATTTCATTGTTTGTAGGATGGTTAAGCTGATATCTGAACTGTCCATTAATATAGGGAGTTAAAGAAATAGATTTAATTTTATAGGCTACTTCTGCCTTTGAGCGTAATACACTTTTAGGACTATAGTCAAGACTCTCCTTCTCTTCGTCACGATAGGTTGATTGAAATTTCTCCCGAATATAAAAAGACCAGTTTCCAAACTTCTCTTTATATCTCAGATAAAGATAATAACGATTTCGGCTGGCATAAATATCCTCTTTGATATTGTGATTGTAAATCCAAGTATAAGCCAATCCTACATTCCATTTTTTCGCAATCGAATAATCTCCTTCAAGCGATGTTGCCAATCGGTCAATCTCGCTCAAATTGGTGAAGTATCGAGTTTCATGTTCCAGCTGAAGAGAAAACTTTTTAGTGATTTCTTTCTGTACTTTTATAGCAGGCCACCAAGCGGTATTATTATCTTGAGCTGCCATTTGCAAAGCTATGAAAGCCAGTGCGGTAATCAGGATGATTCTTCTCATACAATAATTTTAAATCGTGATTAATCCTCCTAAGATCTATCCCTAAACTTCTTTGATGTGTTTTGATCGGCATTTTCAAATTCATCACTCGTATAGTAGAGCCGCAAAATAGCAGTGTCTCTTAAGAAATCGATACTTCCCACCTCGACTCTATCAATTTCAATACCCGTACGCTCTTTCAAGTCTTCGATAAGTTCTTTTCTCTTTTCAGGTTTTATCAGTTCAATTTTCTCATAGATTATGCTCTTGCTGGAAACATGCTTTAAAAAATAGGAGCTTTCCATGCCCCAAGTTACTACGATAAAAATAAAATTGGTGGCAACAAGAGTGGCATATCCAATATGCTTTAGCAATGCATTGATTACCGAAATGCCAATAATCATGAATAGATAAGTCATTTCACGAACGGGCAAAGTATCAGTTCTATATCTCAAGATTCCAAAGATGGCAAAGAGTCCTAAAGCAAACCCAATTTGTATTTGTACCGAGTCAAGTAGAAACAGTAACATGAAAATGGTAGAACTGGTCAAAATAAAACTAAAGAAATAATCTCTTCGCTTAGAACGAGGATAATAGAAAAACCTAATAATACCTACTGTAACTAATAAGTTAACTGTAAATCTCAAAAACAATAAAAAAATCGCCTGCAGATCAAAATCCCATAATCCTGTAGTATTTACAACTTCAGCTAAACTTTCAGCCATTTCCAAATCAAACATATCCTTCAAATTAAATAGTTTCACTTATAATAAACTTACCATCGATCACTTTTTCAAAAGAACGAATTTTCTGTTTGTATCTGTTCTTCTTCACTTCTGAAAAAAGCTGGCTTATCCCCAAACAATATTTACTGATTCCCACTTGTTTAACACGCAAATCTCTTAAAATAATTCCTAAGGAAGAGTAGGATCGCTTATTTTGCTTTATCTCAATAATCCCCAAATCAGGCGCCTTAAGCATTTCTTTCCCATTTGCCGTCTGAAAAGAGAGATTAAAATCAATCGTAATCCGCTCATCAAAAGTCTTACTCACTAAAGTAATTCTTCTAAAATTGTTGGTCAAAACAGCTTGGAGATCATATGAAGAGAGCGGTTCAATATGCTCTTGCAAAAAAGAGTGAGCAGACTCGTCCAATCCACCAAAATCCTCTCTCTCAATGCGGAGTTTTGTGGTGCGCCCTTTGTTAGACTTCAACTTGGCTTCCAAAAACTGCTTGTCTGTGTCTTCATATCTCCTAATGCGGATTTTTGTACGCTTTCGCTGGCCATTTACATGTGAATGGTAAAAGAAAAAATCAGGTGTGTCATAATAGAGGGTTGAATATCCAGCCATACGATTGGCATTTATTTCCTGAATAAAATAAGAAGGTTCTGATTTTCGAAATATCTCTGGCAAAAGGGCAACAGGTAGCACAAATTTGCGATCCACCCGATCCATCAAACGAACTTTCCCCACTTCTTGTAAACTTATGGAAGAATAAGTTTGAAGAGATGTTTCAATTTTATTTTTCAAAATATTTTGATCCAACTTCGTCTCTATCATCTCACACACAGCAATAGTTAATATATATTTAGC
>CAZJDS010000256.1:0-3787 GCA_964544795.1 uncultured Alkaliflexus sp.
CCATCCACAGTTATAGCTCCTTCCTTTGGTTCATAAAGACTACATAGCAATTTCATTAGAGTGGATTTCCCTGTTCCATTAGCACCCACTATAGCTACAGTTTCACCCGCCTTTACGGAAAAATTTACGTTACGCAAAATCCAACGTTTATTAGATGGATAATGAAAACCCACATTTTTAAATTCAATTCCCGTACGCAATGGAGTAGGAAATACTTTTTTTGATTCATCCTCTTCCTTCAAATTGGAGGTCTCTTTTAAATCAAAAAACTCAAACAAATTGTCTAAAAATAGAGAGTCCTCATATAAATCCGAAACACGTCCAAGTAATTCTTGCAAATAAGCATACCCGCGCTGCATAGCCATAAAGTAGAGTACCACCTCACCAATTGAGATAACGCCAATGAATGCTTGCCGAGCAATTAATCCATACACAAAAAAGAAAGCAAGTGAGCCCAACAACTGGACCAAAACTTCTTTTTTAGTCTTACTCTTAAGCATCAAAAACTGGGTCTTTCGCCATCGATTTTTCTTATCGTTAAACCGTTCTCGAAATAAACCACTCAAATTAAAAACACGTAGCTCTTTTGCAAAATCGGGTGCAGTGAGTAACCGATTGTAATAACTAACCTGACGTTCTAATACAGTATTCTCTTTCCGAAACTGAAAAAGGCCAACGGAGTGCCGCAATCTAATTATCGCGATGGGTAGGGTGATAGCTAAAAGGACTATGAAAACTGACCAATGAACCATAAACAACACCACTGCCATTGAAATAAGTGTAATCTGGTTTTGGATAATTCCAAGAACTCCATAAAAAACACGTGAAGGACGAAAGGAAGCCTCATTAAGCGCTCTATAAAAGGTGTTCTGATAATCAGGATGTTCAAAATACCCATACTCAATCTTCGATGTCTTTTCATGCACAAGATTGTCAAAGAAATCAGTAATAATATAAGATTGTTTCTGCCTTATCAACACACTAAAAGAGGCAGAGAGTGCATTAATCAAAAAAACAAGTCCAGCAGAAGCCAATACCCAAAAAAGCCTTTCAAAGTTTCTCTCATCAGCAGGAATCTGAGCCACACTCTGAATTTCATCGACCAAAAGCTTAACCAAAAAAAGTAAAAGTAAAGGAAGAATACCCCTGATTAACACAAAAAAGGAGTTGAGAAGAGTCCATGAAGGTGAACTCTTCCAAATATAATTTAAAATAGTTTTTACTTTCCTGAGTGATTTAAGCATCTACAAAAAAGGTTAGCCAATGTATCCATTTCTTCTACCAATAAACTCGAACAATATAGCATATTTGGGTTAGTTACCGCTTTGTCAAGTGACTATTAATCCAGTAGTATTTGTTTAATAGCTCCTGTGGAAGGATTCAGAACAACGCCCACATTTTGTGAATCTAACAAATCAGCTGGCAATCTTAGGAGTTGACCAAACTGAGCCAAGGCCACCTCACGAGAAGAGAGCAACAGCGTGCGGTCAATAACTTTTACCACTGCTGTGGCGGGCTGGCAATAGATCAATCCTCTATTACTTTTATCTTTAACGTCTTCAGCCTCTACAAGATTTTGTCCCTCCCCATTCTTTATTTCGATTTCGATATACACGGGCGTTCCGCTCACATCCTTACCATCCAAAAAACCATTTAGATCAGAAAAACGCAAAAGCACGCTTTCTAAAGTTGCGGATTGCTCTGGCGTAAAGTCATAAAATTTAGAAACTCTTTGTACCTCTTTCTTCCCAACAAATAGTTGTAGGTAAGATTTTTCCAGTCGATCGATATCTGCCAATGCCTTTTCATAGGCGATGCCGTCGGGTGGCAACAAGTCTAAATCTCCCTGAAGCAAGTTTTTACGTAACTCTCGCAATTTGTAAATCTCTTTAGCAACCTCTTCAGCCATAGCAGTGGTGCTGGTTTTAATCAACTGCTCCTCACTAAATGGCGTATCGTTAAAATTGACGCTTTTTAGAGAGATAAACTCCTCTGGGAAGTTGGTTTCAGCATTGGAGTTTATGCCGTTACTGGGCTGATTAATGGATAGAAGCACCCCCTCTTGAGATAAATTAAGAGCTGCCATTGCAGGCTGGCCAGAGGTAGTCACAGAAAATAATCGACTGAAATCGGCTTTTCCGAAGGTGTTAATTTTTGCATCCACTATAACCCACTCCTCTTTGTCTTGGGTTATCACATCAGAAACATTCAAGAAACGTTGAGAAAAGCGGTAAAAAGGGCCTGCTTTATATACTCTTTTTTCAGCCACCATCTCAACTTGAACCACGGTTTTCGGCAAGTAATACCACAATCCGTGATGAGAAGGGGTCGTCGAGTTTGTTTGTTTAACAGCACCTGATTGAGTAACTTTTTGACCCGAAGAACAGGCGGTAAGTGATAAAAACAGAGTTAATATTATTACGAAAGCACGCATAGCTTTATATTATTAAGGTAAAAGTAAAATAACTAAAAAGATGTTTCTGCACATGATAGAAACATATCCAGTAAAACGGATCATCCACCTATATTATTGCAATAATCTAAAAGCATCTCCCAACCTATCTATTAGATCTGAAGTAATTAGACCATCCTGCCCACATTTTTCAGCAGCCAAATCTCCTGCCAACCCATGCAAGTAAACGCCCAAAAGAGCTGCATCTCTTGGTTTCAAGCCCCGTCCTAAAAGAGCTAAAATTACGCCTGTTAGAGCATCACCGCAACCAGCAGTAGCCATTCCCTCATTGCCCGTTGAATTGAAGTGACAATGACCATCTGGTAATACAACTGTTGTATAAGCACCTTTTAAAATCAATATAACTTTGAAAAGTTTACAAAACTCGACGGCTTTCTGCATCCGATGATAATCTCCTTCCCACGATCCTACCAATCTTTTAAACTCACCTGGATGAGGAGTCAGAATAGTGTTTTCAGGTAATTTCTCCATCAACTCAGGGTGCGTAGAAAGAATGTTTATTGCATCAGCATCCACAACCAAAGGACGATTTTCGACATGATCTAAAAGGTTTGTAAAAGCTCTGATAGAATTGGTGTTTGCGCCCATCCCAGGACCAATGCCTATTGCATCAAACTTTTCTAGAGCCGGATGCTCTGTAAACATAAGTTCAGAACGATCAATACTTACCAAAGCTTCAGGAACGGCAATATGAATTATGTGCGATGTATTGCAAGGTACGTGCGCTGTTAGCAAGCCGACTCCTGATTTCATACTGGCACGGGAGGCAAGAACGGCGGCCCCCATCATACCATAACTACCCGCAATTAAAAGAACATGCCCCATCTGATTTTTATGGGTAAATTTATTCCTTGACGGCAATTTGTTTTTCACATCTGCCAAATCTGTGAAGGACCAAAGGGATTCCGTCTCAGAAATTTTCCCCTCATGCAAGCCTATGGGCAGTACTTCCCACCTATCTATAAAGCGCTGATTTTCTGGAAAGAAAAAGGAAAGTTTGGGGAACTGCAAAGTCAATATAAGATCAGATTCAATAACCCCATCGGCATTGTTGGATGAATTGTCCTCTCCCATCAAACCAGAAGGAATATCAATAGAGATCACCTCATTGGGCCATGAATTCACTTTTTGAACCAACGAAAGAGCTTCTCCTTCTAACGGACGATTCAACCCAATGCCGAATAAACCATCAATAATAATAGTTTCTGGGTCTGGTGTGGGCAAGGGATGTCCACGATCCAATGAAACGACTACCGCATGTTCCAAGTAATTTAATCTCTTCCTATTTATTTGAGTGTCGGGCGACAACCCTTC
>CAZJDS010000257.1:0-3779 GCA_964544795.1 uncultured Alkaliflexus sp.
AATTCTTGCTGCACAAAATCAGAAAAACGCATCGCTTCATTGAGTCGTGGTCGCCATAAACTTACAGATTGTTTTACGGCAGAAGTGATTACCTTTTCAAAACGTTCTGACTTAATTACTTTCCGCTCAGAATTCTTGCTAAATATGGGTGTAATCACCTCAATTCCAACCTCTGTAGCTTTTTCAATAAACCATTCTGTACGGTCATTGCTTTTGGTGGGTGCTACTGCAATATGACAAATCGGAGAAGGTTGTGGCTCGTTTTGGGTAGAAATAATCTTAACCTTACATTTTTTATGTGATGCCTCTTGAAGAAGTGCTTCGAAGAGATTACCTTTTCCATCAAGAATATGTAAAGTGTCGCCTGCTTTGTGTCGTAAGACTTTAACACAGTGATGGGACTCTTCAGGATTGAGAAATCCTTGATTGGTAAGAATGTCAGGTTCGTAAAATAGTTGCATAACTGATGGATGGTTCAACATTATTTTGCTAAAGTTAGATAAATATAAAATAATCATCGTCAAGAAGCTGTTGAAATCAAAAAAATGCGTTCATTTGAATAGGTCAAGTGTCTCATTTGTTTTTTTTGTTAATTGTTTAATAGTCAAAGTGTTATTTCATGAAACCCATTCAATTTGTAGATATTTTGCCCCAACCCAATGACATTACCTGTGGGCCAACGAGTTTGCATGCCGTTTATAACCATTTTGGTCTGTCAGTAGATCTTTTGGATGTAATTTCTACCGTGCTTTCTATTGAAGGCGGCGGTACTTTAGCTGTAATGTTGGGTATCGATGCCCTGAAAAAGGGGTTTGATGCAAAGATCTACAGCTACAATTTAAAGATCTTTGATCCTTCATGGGAGGGGTTGTCCAACTCTGAATTGGTGGATTTGTTAGAACAGCAGTTGAAATATAAGACGGGTAAAAGATTTGAGCAAGCGACAAGAGCTTATCAAAAGTATCTGCTTTTGGGTGGGAAAATTTTATTTGATGATCTTCATCCTCAAATTTTCAAAACTTACTTTGATCAGGATATCCCTATCCTTACTGGATTGAGTGCCACTTATTTGTATAATTCTCCTCGTGAATATACCAATCGACACGACAAATCTGTTTTTGATGATTTGCGGGGTGAACCCATGGGGCATTTTGTGGTTCTTTCAGGGATGGATGAATCTACTGTTTTTGTTGCCGATCCCTACAAGGAAAACCCTATTTCAGGGAATAATTATTACCAGGTGGATACCAACCGACTCATGAACTCAATTCTACTTGGAATTGTAACTTATGATGCCAATATGCTCATTATCATGCCTAAAAAAGAGTTTCCGTAATTAATAACTTATTCAAAAAAGAGAGTTTTCGCATTAGATGAAAAAAATAATTGTAATAAATAACCCGCATAAATGGAATTTTGATATTCCCGATGTGGAAGTAGTTTCTCCCAAAGTTTATTTGGAATCAGAAGCTTATGCAAAAATGAAAAATGCACGTGTCTTTAATCTCTGTTACGATTATGCTTACCAGACGCGTGGATATTATGTGTCACTTTTAGCTGCAGCAAGGGGGCAAAAAGTCATTCCATCCGTAAAAAATATTCTTGATTTAAAAGCTCAGGCCATTGTTAAATCTATTTCTGAAGCGGAGGACTTGTTGATACAAAAATCGTTGAAACACCTTCGCTCTTCAGAGTTTGTTTTGAGCATCTATTTTGGTAGAAATATTTCTCCACAATACGATAAGTTGGCTAAAGTGCTTTACAAAATTTTTCAAGCTCCTATGTCGCGGGCTCGTTTTCTGTTTGATGGCAAAAAGTGGGAGATCCATTCGGTGAAAACCATCCCGTTTAAAGATGTGCCTGAGCATCATTTGGAGTTCGTAGGTAATTTTGCCAAAGAGTATTTTACGCTCTCAAGATACAACAAAGCGAAAGTTGATAAGTACAAATACGATTTGGCCATTTTAGTAAATCCCGAGGAAACTTCTCCTCCTTCCAATAAAAAGGCAATTTCTAATTTTGTGGAAGCAGCTGAAAAATTGGGTTGTTATGTTGAATTAATCACTAAAGAGGACCACAGCCGTATTGCACAATTTGATGCTTTGTTTATACGTGAAACCACCGCTGTTAATCACCACACCTATCGTATGTCAAGGCATGCACAACGGGAAGGCTTGGCTGTACTCGACTCTCCTGAGTCCATTTTAAGATGTGCAAACAAGGTCTATTTAGCAGAACTGTTGTCACAAGCTAAAATTGCTACGCCAAAAACAGCCATCATTCAATCGGACAATATAAAAGATATTGAAAACAAGTTGGGTTTTCCCTGTGTATTAAAACTTCCAGACTCCTCATTTTCGCAAGGTGTGGTGAAAGTATGCAATGTGGAAGAGATGAAAGTGAAAGTGAAAGAGATGCTCAAAGTGTCTGACCTGATCATTGCGCAAGAGTATATCCCCACCAGCTACGATTGGAGGGTAGGGGTACTGGACAATAAAGTGCTGTTTGTCTGTAAATATTATATGGCCAAAGACCACTGGCAAATTTACAATTGGGGAAGTAAAAAGAAGAGTGATGTAACGGGTAATTTTGATATTTTTGAGCTGGATCAAGTACCGCCCAACATTATTGAGACTGCTTTGAAGGGAACAAAGCTTATAGGCAACGGATTGTATGGTGTAGATGTAAAAGAGATAGAGGGAAAAGCCGTAATTATTGAAATTAATGACAATCCAAACATAGATGCAGGTGTGGAAGACTCCATTTTGCATGATAAAATATACACTATGGTAATTGAGTATTTATTGAGTTTGGTAAATAGATAGAGAAATTATCTGTTTTTATTTTGACATAAAATAAGTGTATGGATAATGAAAGACATCCTTACTCCCTTTTTGAAGTAACAGGTGTGGAGTTGGAATATATGATTGTGGATCGCAACACTTTTTCCGTTCGTCCTGAGTGTGATACACTCTTAAAAGAGGTGACGGGTAAAATCACATCTGACTATGAAAACGGGCAAATTGCTTGGTCCAATGAGTTGGTTAATCATGTGGTAGAGCTAAAAACCAATGGTCCAGTTGTTTCATTAATAGGCTTGGGAGATCATTTTTATAAAAATGTTCAAGAGATCAACTTAATTCTTAGCAGTTTCAACGCTATGCTGTTGCCAACTGGTGCACATCCCTGGATGAACCCTTTCACTGAGACTCAGTTGTGGAAGCACGATTACAACCGCATCTATGAGTTGTACAATCGTATTTTTGATTGTCGTGGCCACGGATGGAGCAACTTACAAAGTACCCATATAAATCTGCCCTTTTCTGGTGATGAAGAGTTTGGAAGATTGCATGCCGCCATTCGCATTGTCCTTCCATTGATTCCTGCGCTATGTGCCAGCACACCAATATTGGATGGTTTAATTACAGGATTTACAGACAGCCGATTGGAAAAGTATCGGCACAATCAAAAGAAGATTGCCTCCATTGCTGGGAAGGTAATTCCTGAGGCTGTTTTTACGGAGAAAGATTATTATACGCATATTTTCAATCCGATTATTCAGGATATACTTCCTTACGATCACGATGGAGTGTTAGAACATCACTTTTTAAATTCTCGTGGTGCCATTGCTCGTTTTGATCGTGGTGCCATTGAAATTCGAATTATTGATATACAGGAATGCCCCAAAGCAGATTTAGCCATTGTGGAGATGTTGGTTGTATTGTTGCAATGGTTGGTTAATGAGTGCAGCATTGGTTATAATGAGCAAAAACAGTGGC
>CAZJDS010000258.1:0-3749 GCA_964544795.1 uncultured Alkaliflexus sp.
AAGCACCAATAGCCCACCACGATAATGTCCCACCAGCCAAAAAATAGTCTTTAGAGTCTTTCTCTTCGCCTTTTTTTGTTCGTGAAAGCCACAACCCTAAGCCCATGATTAATACTGCATAAGCAATAAAAATCAAATAATCTAGGGTCGTAAATCCTGCATTCATAGTCTGTTATTTAGAAGTGAAAAAAATACAACCAGAACATCACTGTTCTGGTTGTTTCAATAAGTTTTAAAGTCCTTTATTGAGATGGTAGAAAAGATCGTTCCAGCGCAATTCTTTTTTGAAATCTGAAATAGTTGTCTTATCGTCTATTACTAAGAATTCAACACCAAGCATTTCAGCAAAATCCTCGATACACTCAGTAGTGAGCGATTGACTAAATGAGTTATGGTGAGCACCGCCAGCTAAAATCCATGCAGCTGCGCCCACTTCAAGATTAGGCTTAGGTACCCACAAAGCACTTGCTACAGGTAGTTTAGGCATGGGAGCATCCAATGGAACCACCTCCAACTCGTTAAGAACCATCCGGAAACGATTACCCATATCCATAATAGAAACAGCGATTGCAGGCCCAGGTTTAACCGTAAATACAGAACGAACAGGATCAGCTTTACCGCCAATGCCCAATGGATGTATTTCTACTTTCGGCGTCTTCTCAGCAATAGATTCACAGACTTCAAGCATGTGCGATCCCAAAACCTTTCCTCCGCCAGGCAATAGATGGTAGGTATAATCTTCCATAAATGAAGTTCCCCCTTCCAAACCTTCAGCCATTACTTTCATCACACGCACCAAAGCAGCTGTTTTCCAATCTCCTTCCCCTCCAAAGCCATAGCCATCAGCCATTAATCTTTGAACTGCAAATCCAGGCAACTGCTCCATGCCAGTTAAATCCTCAAAAGTATCTGTGAAAGCTTTGTATCCACCTTCATCAAGGAAAGTGCGTAATCCAATTTCAATTTTTGCGGATTCCCGAAGAGAATCATGACGTGCTCCGCCTTTCTTTAATTCAGGAACCACATTGTATTTGGCTTCAATGTCGGCAGTTAACTTGGTAATAGCTTCTTCAGACACCGCAGCAATAGATCTTACCAAATCGCTGATGCCATATCCGTCCACAGTCAACCCAAATTGTATTTGAGCTTCTACCTTATCTCCTTCAGTAACTGCAACATTGCGCATATTGTCTCCAAAACGAGCAACCTTCAATGTTTTAAATTCTTGACGGCCAGCAGCGGCACGCGTCCAAGTACCAATTTTTGCTTGCACGTTCTTCTCAGACCAATGTCCCACCACTACTTTGCGAGCAATACGTAAACGGCTACCAATAAATCCGAACTCTCTATCTCCATGTGCTGCTTGATTTAGATTCATAAAATCCATATCAATTTCAGACCAAGGTAACTCAGCGTTAAACTGAGTGTGAAGATGTAAAAACGGTTTTTGCAAAGAAGTTAGTCCTGCAATCCACATTTTTGCCGGAGAGAAGGTGTGCATCCATGTAATAACACCAATACAGTTTGGAGTGGTATTGGCTTGAACACAAACATCAAGAATCTCTTTCGAACTCTTTACGATAGGCTTAAACACTACTTTTACTGGAATCTCGCTTGAATCATCCAACCCTTTGGCAATAATTTTAGAGTGCTTTGCCACTTGTTCCAATGTTTCGGGTCCATATAGATGTTGACTACCCGTCACAAACCAAACTTCATAATTTTTCAACATAGTTTCTGTATTTTATTATAATTATTTGGATGGGTTTTTTTTAATAACTTCTCATTTCTTATCAATGCTTCAAAAGCGAAGTTGCAAAATAATGCTTTTTAAAAGATAAAAAGCTATTGTAACCAAGAAACTAAAGCTTATTGTCAAAAAATGCAACAATTATTTAAAAATTTAATAACCCAAGCATAAAAGTAAGTTTTACCTTTATTAAATAGTACAAAATTAAAAAAGAAATTCATTTCTGCAATAAAGATTTACAGTCCATTTTCGTCCTCTCTTCCGATTTGAGTCGGAAATCGATTTTGAAAAGCACTATGATTACTTCAGTCGCCAAAATTATCACACATTTTAACAATGTATGAGGAAGATTGATTAAAATAGGAGGACAGATGAATTAATTATAAGTAACCCTAAGTGCAATAATATTTAAAAAGCTACTCTCCAAAACGTTACAATAAGTGTTAATAAAAAAATATCTATTGCTGATCTCTTTTAGCTATATTTGGAATATTTTTATACTTGCTATATTGTGGAACTTTCATTAACATATCAAGTGGAAATATCAAACTACAATCAAAAATAAACATCAAAATTATAACCGTGTTATGATTCAGAATTATTCAGAAGATTCCATTCAAACGCTGGACTGGAAAGAGCATATACGTCGACGACCAGGCATGTACATCGGAAAATTGGGTGACGGGACTTATGCCGACGATGGAATATATGTGCTTTTGAAAGAGGTAATGGATAATTCCATCGACGAATACATGATGGGTTTCGGAAAAAAAATTGAAATATTAGTGCAGGACGGAAAAGTTTCGGTACGTGATTATGGCCGTGGTATTCCGCTGGGCAAAGTTACCGATGTGGTTTCAAAAATGAATACAGGTGCAAAATATGACAGCAAAGTATTTAAGAAATCGGTAGGACTCAACGGTGTCGGAGTAAAAGCGGTGAATGCACTCTCATCAGACTTTGTTGTTCAGGCGTTTAGAGAAGGAGAAGTGAAGAGAGTATCTTTTTCACGAGGAGAGATCATAGATGACCACCCTGTTGAAAAAAGTTCTGGTAAAAATGGAACTATGGTAGAGTTCTATCCTGATCCAGACATCTTTGAGGGTTTTCAATATAAGGAAGAATATATTGAAGATCTCTTAAAAAATTATACCTACCTCAACGCAGGATTGGCGATCCATTTTAATGGTCGAGTGTTTCAGTCTAAAAATGGTTTGCTTGACTTATTGGATGAAAACATGACCGAGACAGGTCTCTATCCCATCATTCATCTAAAAGATGAAGATTTTGAGGTGGCAATTACACATACCAGTCAGTATGGTGAAGAGTATTACACCTTTGTAAACGGTCAACACACCACGCAAGGAGGTACGCATCTTATTGCTTTTAGAGAAGCATTGGTTAAAACCATTCGAGAATTTTACAACAAAAACTTCGATGTTGCAGATATCCGCCAAGGAATAGTTGCAGCGATAAGTATAAAAATTGAAGAGCCTGTTTTTGAATCGCAAACCAAAACCAAGCTGGGTTCAAAAGATATGTCGCCCAACGGCGTTTCCGTTCGGAATTTCATCAATGATGCTGTTAAGCAGCACTTGGACAACTATTTGCACAAAAATGGAGATACGGCCGATATCATTCACAAGAAGATTCTGGAATCAGAAAAAGAGCGGAAAGCCATTTCAGGAATTCAAAAGCTGGCCAGAGAAAGAGCCAAAAAAGTAAGCCTTCACAATAAGAAATTGCGAGACTGCCGAATCCATTACAACAGCAACGACGAACGGAAAATTGAGTCCTCTATCTTTATTACTGAGGGCGATTCGGCCAGCGGATCCATCACCAAAGCGCGTGATGTGGGAACTCAAGCCGTTTTTAGTTTGAAAGGAAAACCTTTGAATACCTATGGCCTCACAAGGAAGATCGTGTATGAAAATGAGGAGTTTAACCTTTTACAGGCCGCTCTAAATATTGAGGATGGATTGGAATCGTTGCGCTACAA
>CAZJDS010000259.1:0-3748 GCA_964544795.1 uncultured Alkaliflexus sp.
TTTGGGCAATCCTAAATTTGATCCGCATGGCGATCCTATTCCTGATGTGAAGGGCAAGATTGATCTTGTAAAAGATCATATCATGCTTTCAGAAGCAGTACCCCGTAAAAAGTATTTAATAGTTAGATTGTCCAATTCAGAGGAGGAGTTTTTTGATTTTTGTGTCAACAACTCAATTCTACCAGGGACAGAGGTTCTTGTGGAAAGTCAATTTCCTCAAACAAAAATGACGGAAGTTTATGTTAACAAAACACGACTTCTCTTAAATGAAAAATTCACCAGTACTATTTTCGTAAAAACAATTTAGATCGATTAATATTATGAACAGATTCTTTATAATACATATCATTTTGATATTTATTTTTCAAACTGTAGATGTATTAGGACAAAAAACCGATGCCAATATTTTTGGTGATGTGAAATCACATGGAGAGCATCTCCCTTTTGCAACTGTTCATGTGAGAGGAACGAAGCATGGTGTAGCTACTGATCATACAGGACATTATATGATGATAGATTTACCCGAAGGTGATTTTGAGGTAGCTGCTGAGATGGTTGGCTTTAAAAAGCAGACCAAAAAAGCAACCTTAGTAAAAGGAAAAACTATTGAACTGAATTTTAATTTAGATGAAGAGGTGATGTCACTTAATGAAGTGGTTGTTACTGGCACCAAAACGTTTAAAAGACAAACCGACTCACCTGTTATAGTGAACGTTTTAGATGCAAGAGCATTGGGGTTAGTTCAGGCCAATACTCTATCTGAAGGCTTGGGCTTTCAACCTGGCTTAAGAGTAGAAACCGACTGTCAAACATGTAATTATACCCAGCTTAGAATGAATGGTTTGGGAGGATCTTACTCTCAGATATTGATCAACAGTCGACCTGTCTTTAGTCCTCTAACAGGATTGTATGGAATGGAGCAGATTCCATCTAATATGATTGATCGTATTGAAGTGGTGAGAGGTGGTGGTTCTGCTTTGTATGGTTCGAGCGCAATTGGTGGGACGGTGAATGTTCTTACTAAAATACCCACTCAAAATTCTTATGAAATGGGCGTAACTCATTCTGTAATTAATGGAGATGCACATGACAATCAGGTGAATGCTAATTTAAATGTACTTTCGCCCAAGCGAAATGCAGGAATGGCTTTTTTTGCATCCAACCGTCAGCGAGATTATTACGATCATAACTGAGATAATTTTTCTGAAATGCCTAAGCTTAAAAACAACTCATTTGGTGTAACCTCATTTTTTAAACCTACACCCAATCAAAAGATAGAGATGAACTTCAGCAGTATTTATGAGTATCGTTATGGTGGTGAGATGGTTGATAAAGCAGCACATTTGGCACAACAGTCTGAAGAGCGTACACACAACGTGCTTATGGGTGGATTGGATTATGAAGTTGGATTTAACGATAATTTAACCACATTTATAGCTTATGCTGGAGCACAGAATACTGTTAGAAAACACTACACAGGTACTGTTCCTGATGAAACAGATTCTACCGAATACGAAAACCATTTCTTGCACCCTCCCTATGGAGATACCGATAATACTACCTTTCAAGGAGGTGTTCAACTAAATCATATTGTTGAAAACTTCTTAATAGGAACCAACCAGTTTACGCTTGGAATGGAGTATTTGTACGATGACGTATTTGATGAAATAAAAGCTTATGAATACGAAATTGATCAGACCACATACACTTCAGGAGCTTTTATACAGAGTGATTGGGCGCTTACGCGAAAATTCACTTTACTTTCAGGATTACGTATTGATAAGCACAACTTAATGGATAATGTTATTCTTAATCCACGTTTTTCAGCATTGTATAAGCTTAACAGCAATACGCAAGTTAGAGCTTCATGGGCAACAGGATTCCGTGCACCACAAGCATTTGATACAGATATGCATATTGCTTTTGCAGGAGGGGGTGTCTCAAGAATTAGCCTCTCTGACAGTTTGAAAGCTGAAAAATCAAATAGCTTTACGGCATCCATCAACTATGACTTACCAACTGAAAAATTTATTTGGGGTTTTACTTTCGAAGGGTTTTATACTCAGCTGGATAATGCTTTTATGTTAGAAGAGTTTGATGAAGATGATCATGGCCTTCTTTTTGAGAAACGCAATGCAAATGGTGCTGTTGTAAAAGGTGTTACTGCCGAGTTGCGAGCAAACTACAATCGTTTGTTTCAAGTGGAAACAGGTTTTACTTTGCAATCGAGTTATTACAAAACTCCTGTAAAACATGCCGCAACTCTTGACTCTGTGAAGAACTTCTTGAAAACTCCACACGATTATGGATACTACACGATATCTTATACACCTACAGAGAGGTGGAGTGCTTCGATAAGTGGCATATATACTGGGAAAATGGATGTATTGCATCTTGTAGAAGATCGTAATAGCACCGCGGAAGACAAATATGAGAATGTTCGTTCTTTCTTCGAAAACAGTTTTAAAGTTTCTTATTTGGTTAAATTTCCCCGTATGAATAATGGTATGGAACTATTTGGAGGTATAAAGAACGTATTTAATCAATTCCAGAGTGATTTTGATAAAGGGAAAAATCGACACAGCGACTATATTTACGGACCAGCAACACCTCGAATGATCTATTTTGGTTTGAAAATAAAATCTATATAATTCTCAGTACATAGCAATTTTTAGTGAATTACCAGATAACAAAAAACTCCAATGTAAGAACACATTGGAGTTTTTTGTGTAGTTAATAGCATCGATTTTAGGTGTGTTATTTTGTTCTAAGATTGTTTATCAATTTGTACTTTTAAATTAATGTTGTTTGCAGGTTAAATATTATCATTAAATTGGCTTCTTGAAAATTGTGCAGAAAGCTGAGGTTATCGGTTTAAAGCAATTATTAAATTTGTACTTTATTTTGCGAAGTTGAAATAAATCTGATCCAATGAATTTTCTATATATATGAAGTGTCGAGTTCTATTAAGTATTATATTTTTTCTTTGGAGCCAGTTTTCATTCGCTCAAATTAGTTGTGGAGGGCATCCTTCCTTATTACCTGAACAGAGTGGATCTGTTTTAAGTAAATTCGTTGAAAAGATGCCTCCTCTTCCTAAATATGTTTTCAAAAGCAATGTTTCATCACCCAAGGAGAATGCTCAGGCGTTGAGATTTGCTCATCCTTTCTTTGTTGATTACACGCCTCAAAATTCAGGTTCTTGGTCTGAACTAGATGATGGACAAGAAGTTTGGCATTTGGCATTACTATCTGAGGGTGCTTATTCATTAAATATTATTTTCGATCGCTTTCATCTGGTTGAGGGTGCAAAGCTTTATATTTTCAATGCAGATCAAACTGTTGTTTTGGGTGCTTTTACTGCCGAAAACAACAATGAATCTGGAGTCTTTGCAACTTCGCCCATACCTGGAGAAACTGTGATTGTTGAGCTGCAAGAGCCTGTGGGTACAATGAAATCATCAGATATTCTTATAGGAGCAGTAAATCATGATTATAAAAATCTCTATGCCACTTTAAATATAGAAACCAATCGTTTTGAGAGAAGCGGTGATTGTCATCCTGAATATACGTGTGAAGAGAGTGAGATTCTTCTGAATGCAGGGAAGTCCGTTTGTCGAATTATTGTAGATGGAACTACCTTATGTACTGGAACTCTTCTCAACAACAGTGCAAATGATGGAACTCCTTATGTGCTTACAGCAGCACACTGTTTGAATAATTCCAATGAGTTTCAAACTACTATTTT
>CAZJDS010000260.1:0-3745 GCA_964544795.1 uncultured Alkaliflexus sp.
GTGTTCTTTCCGACGTGGCTCCCTATACAAAGGTGTTTGGTGTACCAGCTGCTTATATGGGTATTAATTATGTAGGACTTAAGCGTCGTGGGTATTCTAAAGAACAGATTGACATTATTCATGACGCATATAGAGCCTTTTATCAACGCGGCATGAATGCTACTCAAGCATTGGAATACATGGTAGAATATATAGAACCTACTGTTGAATTGGCTGAAATTATTAATTTCATCAAAACTTCTAAACGCGGAGTAATCAAAAATAATTTTGCAAAAGCTGCTGTAACAGAAGAGAACATCTAAAAAAATAATTCTTAAAGAAATAGAAAGCCCCTTTGGAAAGTTTACCAACGGGGCTTTATTGTTTTTTAGCTAAATCGGGTTAGAATATGCCAATGTAGTAAGCATCTGCACCCGTTTGGATTTTAGCTCCTTTGATAAAGGCATTTGGATCGGATGATTGGGTGTCAAAAATGTAGATGTAACCTTCACCGCCCATGGGTGCAATAGCCATATAGAACTTGCCGTTGTGCGCTACGCTGTATTGATATTGTTGCAGCCAAAGATTTTCAGGTAAGTTTAATTTCACGGCGGTAGTATTGTAGAGATCTACTCTGGCAACCGACCAAACAGGATCTGCTAATTCACCTTCGTCTGTGTTTGCATAAGGAACATAGCCAATTCCATCACCCACATAAAACCATCCGTTGGATGAGGTGTTTTCACCCAAAAGCTCTGACAGATTAAAGCTGTATGACTCATCGTATTCGCCATCTTTAATGCGTAAAATATAGGTGTCATAAGTATTGTCTGGCACAGAGATGATCTGATAAATGTCTCCTCTCTCATCTTTATGGCCTACAGGTGTTCTATAGCCGTTGGTGGATCCCTTTGCACCACCCGTATTGGTAGAGATCAATTTGGGGTTTTCCAAAGAAGGATAATCCACCACAAGTGTTTCAACGTTGGTGTAGTTGGGTGTTGAAGTTTTGTCGGTTTCAGGGTCATAATGCCTTTTTGCCATTCCATAATAGGCTTTCCCATTAGACACTATGGGTGCATCAATTCTGAAAACGTAATTGTTGTTGGCGATATCTTCTTCGGATTGAGGGATTTCAAATGATTCTATACTTTCCATGTTCAGGTTTTCCAACTCTACAGAAACCAGATTTGCTGTGGAAGAAGTACGAGTGTAAACGTCATTTTCATCGTATAGGTTTTCTGTGGTAATATTGTGTAGCAAAGCATGTTGGTCGTTTACTTTGGTCCATCTCGGGTAGGCTGTTCCCACCGCAATTTCTACATTTGTTTTCGACACTTCACTGTAGTTTTGAGCTCCTTTTACATCATATTTGTAAATTAAGCCACCTCCATAGTCCAAACTGTAAAGAAACTTTCCATTATCGGATGCATAAATTCTTGAAGTTCGGGTGGAAGGGACTTCAAAACCAAATTTAGAGAAGCTGATCTCTCCTTCCGACAGATCGGATAGGTTTTGTACATAAGTTTGCGAAGGAGTTCCCGAACCAACGGCCAGAGCTACGTGGAAAATTTTTCCGTTGTGAATTAGTTCATCTGTGTTGTTGTCGTTGTCGCTATTGCAAGCGGTGGTTAGCAGAGCCAATCCTGCTATTAATGTGGCGAAAAATGATTTTATCTTCATGATTATGAAAGTTTAAAGAATTGTGTAATTTAATTTGATAAAAAATGCTCTTCCTGGCTTTTGCAAAGCCCAATTGTCAAAGACTTGTTGATCTAATATATTTTTAGCATCCAGACTTATGGCTAATTTTTCTCCTTTGAAATGATGAGTAATCCCTAAATCATGAACCGATTGTGTGGGAATTATTGCTTTGTTGGATCCACCCAGGCTTGACCAATCACGAAAAAATTCATGTACATAGTTCCAGTTGTATGTGAAGGATGTTCTACTGTTTTTTTGTAATAGGTTTGTTGTTGTGTAGCGAATGTTCCCATTCATAGTAAAGTAAGGCTCATTTCGAAGTCGATCGCCATAATAGATGTATTTTGCGCCATACTCATCTCTCTCTTTATTAAACCTTGCATTGAAGTTGGATAGGTTGAATGACGCATCCCAGCTTTTTTTGTAGCTGTAGATCAATTCTGAATCAAAGCCTGTGCTTAAAACAGATTCTTGATTTTCAAAAGCATAAGTCTCGGCATGCTGGCTGGCCACTGCCTGTCGAATCATATCTTTGGTATGACGATAGAAAAAGTTGGTATTGTTGCTGAGTGCGTGATTTCCCCAAATGAATTTCCCCAAGTGAAAACCTATATTTATATTTTCACTTTTCTCAGGCCTTAGGTCATAAGAGCTGTCAATGTTTTGTGCTTCGTTGCCAAACAACTCTGTATGTTCTGGCAGACGAACGGCTTTTTCTGCAGATGACATGAGTGTGAGTTTTGAAAATAGTTGATAGGAGAGAGCATAACCCAATCCTTTATCTTGGGTGGATTTTGAAAACTCCAGTTGTGAAATTACTCCCGACTTGTTTACAGGTTCCTGTAAACCCATATTTTGGTAATATGCTTTTGCAAAAAGTGAGGTGGTCAGTCGTTCATCCAACCACTTGTTTTCCAATGTCAATCCAAGAATGGTTTTGTTCATATTTCTTGAATCTTGCAGCAACCGTTCGGCGGCAGGTTTCATAGGATCGCTGGGTTCACGGTTAAAATAACTGGTTATATAATTTATACCAATGGTGTGACCAGCTAAAAATTGATAGGAGATATTCCCCCTGCCAGCGAATCTATTTTCAGGATTTTTTGCCAAAGTGGGTTTTCCAGCTTCTGCTCCACTGGCCCATTTTTCCCATGAGCCATCGTTGTTGTAATCTACTCGTTTGCCTAACCAGTTGTAGATGTAGGGTACAGTATCTACAGTCGTTCTTTCGGTATGCGAGTAGGAGGCAAAAAATGCAACACTCACTCCTTCTATGAGAAAATCTTTCTTCTGATAGTTTAATTTCAGCATCTGAGAAGTTTGATTTGCCATTCTATTTCCATAAACAGTTTCCATGGTGGCACCATGCTGCACTTCTTTTTCTTTTCCAGAGACTACAGCTCCCAATAAAAACAGGTCTGCCCATTTCACATTGGTGAATCCTACATCAAAAGTTCCTCCTGCTGATTTGTATTGGTCGTGAAAGCGTCTTGCTTTTATATGCTCTATTTTTCCACGCGAGTTTGTGATGTAAATTTTATCTCCCCATACTTTGTAATCGTTGTCTGAATGATTGTAGAATAGAGAGCTTTTGGCAGTAAATCCGTTTTTTACATTTCTGTAGCTTCCATTGACGCTCCATTGATGAGTGTTGAATGAGCCGAAACTGTATGAGGTGGACAGACTGTTTTTGCTGCTTTGTTTGAGTACTACATTGATTGCACCTCCTAAAATATCGTCCGATAGGTGGGTGGGAACCACTCCTTTGTAAATCTCGATTCGCTCTATCATAGAAGTGGGGATGCTGCTAAGCGAAAATGAAGATCCGTAGTTAGAAATAGGGATGCCTTCGATGAACACCCGAATGGAGTTGCCAGATAATCCGTTGATATTGTAATCTATTTTTGAACCCAAGCCACCACCTTGTTTGATTCGCACTCCTGATGCTCTGTCTAATAGTTCGTGGGTCGGGATACTTTGCAAGTGTGTACTTTTTGTTTCCACTGCATGGGCAGCAAACCCTAATGTTTCTATTTTGTTTTTTGTTGATTTGCCTTGAACT
>CAZJDS010000261.1:0-3742 GCA_964544795.1 uncultured Alkaliflexus sp.
GCTCGATAACAATTGCAAAAGTATTCTAATTTATGGAGAAAATGGAAGTG
Source organism: uncultured Alkaliflexus sp. (assembly GCA_964544795.1). Classification (GTDB taxonomy): domain Bacteria; phylum Bacteroidota; class Bacteroidia; order Bacteroidales; family Marinilabiliaceae; genus CAZHHH01. The sequence continues at coordinate 51 of CAZJDS010000261.1, forward strand.
GCAAAACAAGAGAGAATTCGTATCGTACCGACCAAAAACTGAATTTTAAAATTGGGTGGACACCAAGTGATCAACATGAATATGTTTTCGGCTACATAAACCAGCAAGGCGAAAAAGGAACCCCTATTTATAGTGGCAAGGATTCATTGAACTCTTTGATGACCAGAGCCCGTTATTGGCAATGGCCCAACTGGGACAAAGAGACCTATTATTTTCTTTCAAAGACGAAAATCGACAACAAGAATTCACTCAAAACCAAGTTGTATTACGACATTTTTAAAAACTCGTTATTTAGTTACGACGATGCGACTTATTCAACCATGACCAAACCTTATGCATTCAAAAGTAGGAACAATGCCTATACTTATGGTGGCGGTGTGGAGTATGGAACGACAATAATTCCAAAGAATAATTTAAAGTTGGCATTGGATTATAAAAGCGATGTACATAAAGATTACAACGAAGGCGAACCTGAACGTCGCTTTGAAGATAACATGATTACTGTAGGAATTGAAAATATTTACAGCGTAAGTGATAAGTTTGTTATCATACCTGGATTTGGTTACAGTACAAGAAAAAATATTCAAGCAGAGGATTACAACAGTTCTACAAATACAATCTCAGATTTTGCTAAAGCGAAAGCAAGCAGGGCGTATAATGGACAATTGGGGTTGTTTTATTATTTGAAAAACAATCAAAATATTGGTGCTTCAGTTTCTCGAAAAACGCGTTTTGCCACGATTAAAGATCGATACTCTTATCGGATGGGAACCGCAATTCCAAACCCTGATTTGAAGCCGGAAACTGCTGCAAACTTTGAGTTGAATTATGAAGGTGAGCATTTCAATAAGCTCTCTTTTCAGATGGCTTTATTCTATAGTCGCATTACCGATGCAATTCTTAATATAAATAATGTTGAGCCTGGTAAATCTCAAATACAAAACGGGGGTAGAGCTGAATTTATGGGGGTAGAAACAGGCGTTAAATGTGATGTTTTGAAGAATCTCTTATTTGGTGCGAACTATACCTATATTGAAAGGAATAATTTAACGGATCCCACATTGCATTTTATTGATGTACCCAATACAAAAGTCTTTAGCTACATTCAGTACGAACCGAAGAAACAAATTCGGATGATGGCGAGTGCAGAATATAACTCGTCAAGGTTCAGTACAAGTTATGGAACGAAAACTCCTGCATTTACTCTTGTGAATGCAATCGTTTCAAGCAAAGTGTGGAAGCACATTCGTTTGGAAGCAGGAGTTGATAATATCTTCGACACCAACTATAGTCTTGTTGAAGGTTATCCTGAGGAGGGGAGAAGCTTCTTTGTAACTGTAAGGTTTTTCAATCACGATTAAAAGACTCAAAGATGGCTTATCACAATCAGAGGTAGATAGTTAGTTGCATACTAATTTCAATCACAAACTTCTCAATAATTCTAATTTGGGCTAAAGCCCGTTGCGTAGTTAATTAACCAACCTTGGGATAAATCCCAAGGCTAGTTATTGATGTTCTACATTTTTTTATAATTAGGCACGGCATTTATGCCGTGCAATATTGAGTTGCGTAAATCGGTCTTAACCGAAACATAAATTTCGGGTATTATAGATTATCACTTGTCGAATTATTTTAAGGTTTAAGCCCTCTTCCTGAAAGCCAAATGTACTATGGCAATGGCCACTGATAAAATCAAACCTATAATTGATACGCCTGTCCATCCGTAGTGTGTCCAAGCATAAGCACCCAAGGAAGTTCCTATGGCTCCGCCTGTAAAGAATCCCACCATATAAATAGTGTTCACACGGTTGCGTGCTTCAGGATTTTTTGAGAAAATAATATTTTGGTTGGTTATATGTAGAGCTTGTAGTCCTAGATCCACGATAACCACTCCAATTATTAATCCTAAGATGGATTGTGCCGAAAATAAAAAGATCAACCATGATAAAGCCAATAGAAGAATTGAAAACATAATGATTTTATGTTTGCTAAACTGGTCGTTCATTTTCCCTACTACAGCTGCACCTAATGCTCCTGCAATTCCAAACAATCCAAAAGCACCTGTTACGCCACTTCCATATCCGAAGGAATCTTCCATTAAGAAAACGAGTGTAGTCCAGAAAACGCTTAACCCTGCAAAGCCCAATCCACCTCGAACTGCTGCCAGTCTTACCGATGGTTCTGTTCTGAAGTAGAAGCCAATAGATTTTAATAAGTTGACATAACTCCCTTTGTACTTGGGTGTAAGCTTGGGTAATTTATATTGCAATAAAATGAATAAAAATGCCATTAAAACGGCCGCAATATAATACATGATGCGCCAGCCAAATTGTGCACCAACTAAACCGCTAATGACACGACTTCCTAAAATGCCTATCAATAATCCACTCATCACAATTCCAATAGCACGTCCACGTCCTTTTTCGTCTGCGAGTTGAGCAGCCATAGGTACAAAAAGTTGGGGGAGCGATGATGAAAATCCAATTAAAAAACTGCTTGCAATTAATAGATAAAGAGTGGTGGAATTGGCAGCTCCTACGAGAGCTATTATCATTAAAACAAATGTGAATTTTAGGATTTTTTTATTTGAGATTTTATCGCCCAAAGGAATGATGAAGAAAAGCCCGAAAGCATAACCCAGTTGGGTGAAAAGTGCCACGTTACTAACCGCCGATTCTGTAACAGAAAAGCTGGCAGCCATTTGACTTAAAAGAGGTTGGTTGTAATAAAGGTTGGCTACAATGAGTCCAGCCGATATGCTCATTAGGTATAAGACTGGATTTGATAAGTTGTTTTTCATTGATTAGTGTGCAGTTTTGTTCGCTTGTTTTATTTTAGAATTTGGGTTTTGGTAAGGGGGTAGTTTATTATTCTATGAGATCTATTGTCAGATAAACTATTCAGGGTGAAAAAAGTTTCAAAGTTCAAAAGGTATCAAATAAAAAATCGCTGGTTGAAATACTCATCAACCAGCGGTTTCTATTTTTTATCTATTATTTCTAACCCCTATCACCTAATCCCTAATCCCTAATCCCTATTCCCTAATCCCTATTCCCTAATCCCTAATCCCTATTCCCTAATCCCTATTCCCTAATCTCTAATCCCTAATCTCTAATCCCTAATCTCTAACCCCTAATCTCTAACCCCCTAATTACTCATCCGTTTCAGATATTTGAACAGATCGCTTTTGGTGGAGAGAATGATTTGTGTTTGATCGTCGAAAGTACGTTCAAAGGTCTCCATGGATTTCATGAAAGCATAAAGTTCACGTGAACTGCTTGTTTTATTGTAGGCTGCAGCATATATCTCCGCTGCTTTTGCATCTGCCTTACCCATAATTTCTTCGGCTGTTCGGAAGGCTTCAGATTGTATGGTTTGCAAGTCACGCTCTTTCTCTCCGTTGATTTTGGAGGCTTCACCCATTCCTTCGGAACGAAACTTGTCAGCAATTCTGATTCGTTCACTAATCATTCGGTTGTAAACCTGCTTTCTTACTTCAGGAACGTAATTGATACGTTTGATTTTGAAATCCAATATTTGGATGCCTAAATCGCTGGTCTGATTGTTTGCTGTTTTTAGAATCATCTGTTGAATTTTTTCACGACCAATTTCAATGGACATCAATGTATCTCCAATTAACTCGCCAGCGGCACCTGACTCTTGTGGTGTGCGGTTGGTGGTTCTAACGGCTT
>CAZJDS010000262.1:0-3668 GCA_964544795.1 uncultured Alkaliflexus sp.
ACGAAAAAAACACAGGAACCAACTTACCAGCTCAAATCGACATCTATGCTGAAGAGGGTAATAAATACGAGTTTTTATTTGTAACCAAAGGTGGTGGATCGGCCAACAAAACTTTTTTGTATCAGCAAACCAAAGCTTTATTGACAGATGAGGCACTCACAAAGTTTGTAAAAGAGAAAATCAAAGATTTGGGAACTTCTGCCTGTCCACCTTACCATTTGGCATTGGTAATTGGCGGAACCTCAGCAGAATCAACACTTGCCACAGTTAAAAAAGCTTCGGCTGGTTATCTGGATCACCTTCCCACCGAAGGTAATGAAGGCGGACAAGCTTTCCGTGATTTAGAATGGGAAGCCAAAGTAAAAAAAATATGTGAAGAGAGCACCATCGGAGCTCAATTTGGAGGTAAGTATTTTGTACACGATGTGCGTGTTATCCGTTTGCCTCGTCATGCTGCATCTTGTCCTGTAGGATTGGGCGTGAGCTGTAGTGCCGATCGCAACATCAAAGCAAAAATTACCGAAGAGGGAATCTTCCTTGAAGAGATGGAGAGAAATCCTGCTCGATTTGTACCTGAAAGAGCGCCTGAACTAGCTGCACCTGTAAATATTGATTTGGACAGACCTATGGAAGAAGTTCGTGCAGAACTGGCAAAACACCCCATCAGAACCCGCCTAAACTTAAGCGGAACTCTAATTGTAGCACGCGATATAGCACATGCTCAAATCAAGGAGATGATCGATAAAGGTCAACCTATGCCAGACTACTTCAAAAATCATCCTATTTATTATGCGGGTCCTGCAAAGACACCTAAAGGAATGGCTTCAGGAAGTTTCGGCCCTACAACAGCTGGGCGGATGGATCCGTACGTTGAAGAGTTCCAAAGCATGGGAGGATCACTCATCATGCTGGCCAAAGGAAATCGATCGAAATCTGTTACCGATGCATGCAAAAAGAATGGTGGTTTCTATTTGGGTTCCATCGGAGGTCCAGCGGCTATTTTAGCAAAAGAGAGCATCAAGTCTGTTGAAGTGGTTGATTTTGAAGAACTGGGAATGGAAGCTGTTCGTAAGATCAGAGTAGAAAACTTCCCCGCTTTCATTATTGTAGACGATAAAGGCAATGATTTCTTTGCGGAAATATAGAAGATTATGAAAGGTGAAAAGTTAAAATACTTTTATTGACACTTTCAAATATTTAACCTAATTTGGGTTACAATTCATTCTTTTACACTATAAAAGAACTTTGTAACCCATTTTTTATGACCCAAGTTAAAATATATCCCATTCTGCATCGGGGCGAAAACAGAGTTGCTATTGAATATGACCTTTCTGAGCGATACAAAAAGGTCGATACACTCACCCGCTCCCTTCCAGATCGAAAGTTCAGCAGTACAAAAAGTCTTTGGCACATTCCATTTCGATCAGATTATGAGGCATGGACAACAAAGCTGTTTCAGGAAATTGAAGGAATTGAGTTGGATTTTCCACAAAACAATATACCCATTCAAAAAGAGTCTTCCCTACCTAAATCTAACAACGCTACACCCGTTAAAATTAAGATTGATAAACTTAATAAAATGATCTATGTAGATCATGGTTATTCTCCTCCCCTATTCAATGAGTTTGTAAAATTGCGAGCAGGTAAGTGGCTGGATCCTCAAAGAAACTGGATGTTCAAAGGAGATAATGATCTCTACTTAAAAATCATCGGCATTATAGAAAAGAGCGGTTTTACCTGGCAAAAAATCATTGTAAAAACACATCCTAAGCATTCAATTCCAGTTACAAATCCAGATGAGCCAACCTCCGTTGCGCCGCAACATATCGATCTTCTAAAAAATTATCGTCAATCAATACGGTTGAAACGACTCAGTCCTCGCACCGAAGAAATATATGCAACTTGGTTTAAACAGTTTTTATCCAACCACGTCGATAAAGATATAGACTCTTTATCTTTTCAAGATTTATATAAATACATCAAAACCCAGGATGCGGTATTAACAGAAACTTCACTTCGTCAATTGATCGCAGCCATCAAGTTTTATTATGAACGGATCTTGTTGCGCGACAAAATGTACTTTTCGCTTTCCAGCAGATGGAAAATTGATAAGAGAACACTCTTCATTCCATTTTACGAACTTTCTGAAATTAACAAATCCATAAAATCTCCTGCAGACAAGATGCTGCTATTTTTAATCTATCATGCAAATCTAAATCTCACAGATATAATTCAAATTCCTCTAAATGCAGATGATCTTTTTGAATCAAAAGAGCGCCTTCCTGGTAATAATCCAAAAGCTATTGAATATTACAAAAAATTAGTGGAAGAGATTAAACAACAACATCGTCCCAAAGTTTTTCTATTGGAAAATAAAGATATTGCCTACACCTTGCCCACCATAAAAGAGAGATTATACTCCATACTCTCTCATTATAAACTGGAAACGATCTATAGAAATCAATATGAACTTATTCTCAAGACCTCGCATTACAGCTCCAAAACCCGACAAATCTATTTAGGCACTTTTATGAGGTTCTTGAAGTACTTTAATTTTAAACATCCTGTTTATATAACCGATGAACAAATAAGGGACTATTTAGTGCTGCATCGTGAAAAATCAGCTTCTCATCAAGATAGCTTGGTAAGTGCTTTCAAATTCTTTTTTGAGAAAGTACACAATCAAACTCTTTCGGAGAAATATGTTATGCGTCCACGAAAAGGCTTTTATCTGCCAGATTATTTCTCACAAGAAGAGATGGCAGGCATGCTCAACAACACTACAAACCTAAAGCATAAATTACTAATCGCATTGGGTTATACAGCAGGTATGCGTCGCAGCGAGCTGCAGAACTTGAAAGTAAGCAACATTGACCTATTTAAAAATCGAATCTTAATTAAAGATGCCAAAGGTAGCAAGGACAGGTATTCACTTTTCTCAAAGTATCTTCATACACTTTTGAAGTCATATATTGAAGAGTATAAACCTGAAACATTCCTGTTTGAAGGGTTGGAAAATGGGGCCAAATATAGCTTTGCCAGTATGTCGCAAGTCATAAAAAACATGGCTAAACGAGCAGGCATTCAACGCAGCGTGCACATGCACATGCTAAGACACTCTTTTGCCACACATTTATTAGAAGATGGAAAAGATATAAGATATGTGCAAGAACTACTCGGGCATCAAAACATAAAAACCACCGAACGATATACCCACATCGTAAGCGATGCATTAATTTCTGTAACCAGCCCATTAGACAAGATGATTGATGCCACAGGCTTTGACTTCAAAGATGGAACAAATAAAACTTCACATAAATAATTCATCGTCTGAACTAAGTATTGTATCAAAAACATCTCCTCTATCCCACCGAAATAAAAATTAAAACACATATCAAAATTAAGAATCCTGCACTTTTTTGTATTAAAATTCAAAAAATTGTTATTTTTGAAGTAAATTCAACCAAAACATAAACCAAACCCTAAAACCCAAAATCATGTTTTACCCACTAACACCCCACATCAAAAACTACTATTTCTACATTACCTCAATGAGTTACATCTCACACAACCCATTTCATATAATAGGCACAAACACAATATACATATAAAGACGTTAGCAGCAAAACCAAGGAACCGCCGTACAGCTTGAAAACTAAATTGAAAAA
>CAZJDS010000263.1:0-1216 GCA_964544795.1 uncultured Alkaliflexus sp.
AAAGAGTCAGGCATCAAATTTAACATAGGCAGCGGACGCTTAGTTGCTCAATCAACAGCCTTCCCTATTGAGGCTCTCTTCCTTCGCGATGACGACATACCACAAACAATATTTGATGGTGTTGCAGATTTGGGCATTGTAGGAGAGAATGAATATTTAGAGAAAGGATATGATTTGGATATTATCCAGCGTTTGGGCTTTAGCAAATGTAGATTATCGCTGGCTATCCCAAAAGGGGAGCATTACACTGGTATAGGATGGTTTAACGGCAAAAAGGTAGCTACTTCCTATCCAAAGATTCTTCAAAAATTCTTCAAAAAAGAAAAAATTAATGCTGATATTCATGAAATTGCTGGATCGGTGGAAATTGCACCAGGCATTGGTTTGGCAGATGCCATTTTCGACATTGTCAGTTCAGGAAGTACTTTGGTAGCCAACAGCCTTAAAGAAGTGGCTGTAGTAATGAATTCAGAAGCCATTCTGGTGGCCAAGAAAAACCTTGATAAAGAGAAAGAGTCAATCATAAAAGAGATGACTTTCAGATTTGATGCAGTTAAAGCGTCAGAATCCAACAAATACATTCTGCTAAACGCACCCAACGATAAAATCAAAGAGATTGTTAGTATTTTGCCAGGGATGAAAAGCCCAACGGTTCTTCCACTGGCTCAAGAAGGATGGTCGTCGGTACACTCAGTTATTAGCGAAAGTAAATTTTGGGAAGTGATTGGTCAACTCAAGGCCAATGGTGCCGAAGGGATCTTGATTATCCCTATTGAAAAAATGATTCTTTAGCTTTCATATATATATGCAACAATACAATCGTCCCAATAGAAACCGTTGGAAAGAACTTCTTCAACGTCCTGCAATGGATAGTTCAGATCTCTTCGATTCGGTAGGAGCTATTCTGAGCGAAATTCAAAAAGAAGGAGATGCCGCAGTTCGAAGATATTCTGCACAATTTGATGGTTTTACAGAAACTAATTTTAAAGTAAGCTCTTCTGAAATTGAAGATTCAGCAATACTGATTAGTCCAGAATTGAAAGAGGCCATACAAGATGCCGCCAGAAACATCACCACTTTTCATGAAAGTCAGCAACAAACTGTCATAAAAGTGGAAACACAACCTGGCGTGGTTTGTTGGCAGAAAAGTGTAGGAATTGAAAAGGTGGGTTTGTACGTTCCTGGTGGTACGGCACCGCTCTTTTCAACGGTCTTG
>CAZJDS010000263.1:1226-3668 GCA_964544795.1 uncultured Alkaliflexus sp.
TTGATGCTGGCTATTCCTGCAAAAATTGCGGGTTGTAAGGAGATTGTTTTGTGCACACCACCCAATAAGCAAGGGAAAGTACACCCAGCTATTCTCTATGCGGCAAGAACTGCTGGAATTGAAACCATTTATAAGTTGGGCGGAATTCAAGCAATTGGTGCCATGGCGTATGGAACAAAGAGCATCCCAAAAGTGTACAAAATATTTGGACCAGGCAATCGATATGTTACAGCTGCCAAACAATTGGTAAGCCTTTCTGAAGTAGCTATTGATATGCCCGCTGGACCTTCTGAAGTATTGGTAATTGCCGACGAGAGTGCTCGCCCTGCCTTTGTTGCTGCCGATCTGCTAAGCCAAGCTGAACATGGTGCCGACAGTCAAGTGATTTTACTAACGAACAGCGAGAAGATCTTAGAAGAGACTCTAAAAGAAGTTGACAAACAGCTCAAGCGGCTTCCTCGGAAAGAAGCTGCTGCAAAAGCGTTGGAAGAGAGCCGAGCCATTTTGCTCAACAATATGGACGAGATGATTGAGATGAGCAATGAATATGCTCCTGAACATCTTATTTTATCTGTTAATAATGCGGATGAAGTGGCTGAAAAAATCATCAATGCTGGTTCTGTTTTTATCGGTCACTACACGCCAGAAAGTGTTGGAGATTATGCTTCTGGCACCAATCACACACTTCCCACACATGGACATGCAAGAGCCTATTCGGGGGTGAATCTGGACAGCTATATTCGAAAAATAACATTTCAAAAACTCAGCAAAGAAGGGTTGCGTGATTTAGGACCAGTAGTTGAGGTAATGGCTGAAGCAGAACTTCTTCAAGCACATAAAAATGCAGTCTCAATCAGATTAAAAAGCCTAAAATAGCTGATTTCATGGAAGAATATTTGATCTTAAGGCAATAATAGATATTTTATAAGAGTTCAGTGCAAAAATTTTGATTGAATAGTTATCATACCGACTGTTTTAAAAAATAACAGCCATTTTTAGTATTCACCAATACAATATAAAGATTCATGAAATCACTCAATCAGCTATTACGAAAAAACATACTTCAGTTAAAACCCTATTCTTCAGCCAGAGATGAATATACAGGCGAAGAGGGAACTTTTTTGGATGCCAATGAGAATCCTTTCAACACTCCATATAACCGCTATCCAGACCCTCACCAAAGACGCCTGAAAGGGATGATTGCAGAACTCAAGGAGTTGGACGATGATCAAATATTTTTAGGAAATGGATCCGACGAACCCATAGATCTCATATATCGCGCCTTTTGTGAACCAGGAATAGACAATGTCATCTCCATAGACCCAACCTATGGAATGTATCAAGTAGCTGCCGATGTCAACAATATTGGTTTTAAAAAGGTATTGCTCACGGCAGACTTCCAATTGGATACAAAGGCTCTTTTAGCTGCTGCAGATGAAAACACCAAACTCCTCTGGATCTGCTCTCCCAACAATCCCACAGGCAACTGCTTTAAGCAAGAAGATATTGTTACGCTTTTAAATAAATTCTCAGGGATTGTCGTTTTGGATGAAGCTTATATAGATTTTTCACCAGAAAAGAGTTTCCTTCCTAATCTAAAAGAATATCCCAACTTAATTATCCTTCAAACTTTCTCAAAAGCATGGGGAATGGCAGGAATACGTCTGGGAATGGCTTTTGCTCAACCTGAGATTATTCAGATATTGAGTAAAATAAAGTATCCATACAACGTAAACATCCTCACACAACAGAAGGCAATGGAGTTACTCACTCAAAATAAAGATAAAACCAATGAGTGGAAGGAGCTTCTATTAAACCAAAGAGAGTTTCTAAAAAAAGAGTTGGAGAAATTCTCTTTTGTTAAAACTATTTATCCATCCGATGCCAATTTTTTACTCATCAAGGTAGATGGAGCTAAAAAAATATACAGTTTCTTAGCCAAGCAAGAAATTATAATTAGAGATAGATCTTCTGTAGCTCTATGCGATGGGTGTTTACGAATTACGATAGGTTCACCAGAAGAGAACCAAGTGTTATTGGAAGCACTAAAACAATACACAGCAAATTAACAATAAGGACGCATCAAAAAACAAATTACAATCATGAAAAGGCTAATTGTTTTAATTCTATCCATCACAATGATTACGTCCATATACAGTCAAACCCCTATAAACCTATGGGATGGGGAAGCACCTTTCAACAAAAAAGGTGTGACTGTGGAGGAGATAAATGAGAACCATCGAATTTCCAAAGTTACTGTTCCACAGCTTTATCATTATTCCGCCACAATTAAAAGCGAAAACAGAAAGCCTGCCATCGTCATTGTTCCAGGTGGAGGATATATTCGTGAAGCTTTTGACCATGAAGGAACTATGGTCGGTGAATGGTTTGCCGCACGTGGATTTGAAGCTTTTGTACTTAAATATCGATTGCCTGATCAGA
>CAZJDS010000264.1:0-3615 GCA_964544795.1 uncultured Alkaliflexus sp.
CTTCCTGTTTTTCGTTGGGAAATAAATACATAGTTATAATAATGTTGTTAATCTGGTGATTTATGAATTACTTTTTAATATTTTCGATCTCTACCAACATTTCATTGGCTTTTACCTGATTTCCAGGTTTAATAAATATCTTTTTTACAATCCCATCTCTGGGCATCTGTATGCGGTTTTCCATTTTCATGGCTTCCAGCACCATTAAGGTATCTCCAGCTTTCATCTCTTCCCCCACTTGAATGTTGATTTCAATTATTTTTCCAGGGATGGGGGCTTTCACTTCAGATTCTTTGTTGTGTGAGTTGGTCGATATTTTTTTGGCACTGTTTTTCGGCAGATGATGGTGCGGAATAACCTTCCAACTTTCAGCTCCTCTTTCTAATAACAACTCATTCTTTGGAGTATTTACCCAATTGAATTCAAAACGTTTTTTCTCCAGTGAGAATTCTATTCTGTTTTGTTGGAATCGAACATCTGAAATTGGTGTAAGATCACTTCCGTTTATTGAAAAGTTTAGCTGATCATCTTCTTTTAGATATTGAATTTCAGTGAGATCATCATTAATCAAATATTTGACCTGATTGCTGAATCGGAAAAACCCTATTTTCCCCCACACGTCTGAACTTACACTGTCTGGATTAAACTGCCATAGAAGAATGGCTGCTGCCACAGAATCAATGGCTATTGGGCGTGCTTCTGGCGCTTTAAAAACTTCACAAAAATCCGTATTTATTCTGCCCGCTTTGAAATCGGTGTTGTTTAGGATACTTTTTAAATACCAAATATTGTTGATGTTGCCCATGAGAAGGGTTGTCTCCAATGCTTTTTTCATTTTTTCAATAGCATAGAGACGGGTAGGAGCATGGGTGATGATTTTTGCCAACATGGGATCAAAATCTGAACGGATCTCAACAGGATGATCAAACCATCTGTCGGTGCGAGCCAAGCTTTCATTGGGCCACTGTACTTTTAATATTTTTCCAGGCGCGGGTTGAAAATTGTTTTGTGGATCTTCTGCATAAATTCTGCACTCTAATGCATGTCCTTCAATTTTTACATCTTCCTGCAAAAGTTGGATGGGTAATCCCATGGCAATAAGCAATTGATACTCCACCAAATCTATAGAGGTAATTAGTTCCGTAACTGGGTGTTCTACTTGCAGTCGGGTGTTCATTTCCAGGAAGAAATAATTCCCATCTTGATCCACTAAGAATTCTACAGTTCCTGCGTTTTGGTAACCAATACTTTTGCAAAGTTTTATTGCATCTGAGGTGAGCCTTCTTCTAAGATCTTCAGTTACAAAGGGAGAAGGAGACTCTTCAATTATTTTTTGATAACGGCGTTGAATGGAGCATTCCCTCTCGTATAGATGAATGCAATTCCCATGATGGTCGGCAAGAATTTGTACTTCGATATGGCGTGGTTGGTGTATGAGCTGCTCCACCAACAGAGCAGTTTCGCCAAAATATCTTTCAGCTTCACGTTGTGCTTGCTCTAATTTTGGGCGTAGTTCTGTGGGCGATGTGACCATGATCATCCCCTTGCCGCCACCACCCACAGCAGCTTTTATCAGAAGGGGGTAGGGTAGATCTTTTTTTTGGCTGTAAATCTCCTCCACTGTTCCAAAAAGCCCTTTGGCTGTTGGTATATCCAGAGATTGAGCCAAAAGACGCGCATTGGTTTTATCTCCCATTTTACGAATAACGTCAGCTGTTGGTCCTACGAATATTAATCCTGCTTGATGAGTTGCTTCAGCCAAAGCTGGATTTTCAGATAAAAAACCGTAACCTGGGTGTATGGCATCTGCTTTTTTCGCGAGTGCAGCTTCAATAACTGCTGCTATGTTTAGATAAGTTTCGGCAAGGGTTGTACCATCTACAAAAACCTCTTCATCTGCTGTAGTCTGCGGTTCAGCTTCAGTAACAATGCCGATGGTGGTAATACCCATCTTTTTGGCAGTAAGAATAATTCGTACTGCTATTTCCCCTCGGTTGGCTACCAAAAGTCTCTGTATGGGACGATATTTTACTCTGTTATCAATCATTCCTTTTTGACCTGCTTCTATTAAAAAATGAGGAAACTCTCTCTTGTCCTTCTTCTGTCTTTCGTGCAGTAGCAATTAGCGATGCACAATAATCCTTTGTCTCCTGCGAGATGTTAAAAGTATTTTGATCTAAGTAGTTCAACAATTCTTTTGTTTTTGTAATTGCTTTTGGGCCTAAGGTTGCCATCTGCTCTGCAGTTTGGCGGGTAATACTATCTAAATCTTCTGCGGGTACTATCAAGTGGGCCAAGCCATATGCAAGTGCATCTTCCCCGTCAAATTGATGGCCAGATACAAGCAGGTAACGGGCATTCCCATTTCCTATTTTCTTTACGATATAGGGTGCAACAGTTGCTGGAATAAGACCCAATGCAGTTTCGCTAAATTGGAAGACTGCTTCGGGCGATGTGATGACAACATCGGCGCACGCCATAAGTCCTATGGCACCACCATAAGCACCTCGTTCCACTTTTGCTATAATAGGCTTTGGATAGATAGACATTTCGTGGTAAAGATCGTTAAAAAGTTGAGCATCTGCATGATTTTCCTCATCAGATTGGCGCATTCCTATATTCATCCATGCTAAATCTGCTCCAGCAGAAAAGAATCCATTGCTGCCCGATAAAACTAAAACATTAAATTGAGGAGAACTGGCAGAAGTCTTAAAATAATCTATGAGTTTCTCAATGGTGACCCTTGCCAGAGCATTCATTTTACTGGGCCTGTCAATTTCAATATAACAAACCTGATTGGTGTATTCCTTTACTGTTATCATAATCGAATCTTTAATGATTAAACTAAGTCCACCAAAATAATGATAGGTTCTTAATAAATCAGTTGTTCAATATATTGAATAATGTTACATTCTAAATATTCCGTATTTCGTTTTTTCAAAAGGGGCGTTGAGTGAGGTTTCTAAAACCATACCTAAAACATTTCGGGTTTGAGTTGGATCAATAATGCCATCGTCCCAAAGCCTGGAGGTGCTGTAATAGGGAGAACCCTCTTTTTCATATTGTGCAAAAATACTCTTTTCAATCTTATTTAGCTCCTCTTCTGAAACAGAAACTCCTCTGGCCGCTGCCTGATCTCTTTTTAGCGTGCATAAAACTTGTGCAGCCTGCTTGGCACCCATCACTGAAATACGCGCATTGGGCCACATGAAGAGAAAACGCGGATCGTAAGCTCTTCCTGCCATAGCGTAGTTTCCTGCGCCATACGATCCCCCTATAATAACTGTAAAAAACGGAACAGCGGAGTTGGCCAAAGCATGCACCATTTTTGCCCCATCTTTGGCAATTCCTTTTTGTTCATACTCTTTACCTACCATAAACCCTGTGATGTTTTGTAAAAACACCATGGGTATGCCCCGCGAATTGCACAACTCAATAAAGTGAGTCCCTTTTAATGCCGATTCTGAAAATAGGATGCCATTGTTGGCTAAAATGCCTACTTCATATCCATATAATCTTGCGAAGCCAGTAACCAAAGAAGTACCATAATTTTCTTTAAACGATCGGAATGAGTCTTGGTCTATAATTCGTTCAATGATTAAACTCACATCAGGC
>CAZJDS010000265.1:0-3606 GCA_964544795.1 uncultured Alkaliflexus sp.
AGTCCATCTCCTGTTTTTTGAAAAGCACCAATCCCGAAAAGGCATAATCCCGAAAAGTAATTGCTGTTTTATACAACATAGAGTTGTACTCCACACCTAAAACACTTTTATTCTCAACACTTGACGATAATCGCGCAGGGTTGCTGGCAAAGGAAGATGATGAAAAAAAACTACTTAATATCAAACACAGAATCAGAGATCGCATCGTTCAAATAACGGTTTACAAATGAAATTATAGTATAATCGGTATCAGACTCACGCATGATTACTTTCGTAGCCACACCATCCTCTTTCGATATGTATAAATCGGTTTGTTGTATAAACTTCTTCATATTGGCATCTTTCGGTGTAAGCTTAAGAAAATAAGAGGTTCCATTTTCAAATGCTTCCATGGAAAAACGATTGTCTTGGATCAAATTTCCTTTGGCAATGCTCAAAATCAGATCGTTCAACTCTTTAAAAGCTGGGTTGGAGACAACATCAAACACTCGAACTTTCCCTTGATCTTTGATAGAAAACTGTCCATCCCTTATACCAATCACATATTCAAAAGGTTCGTTGTATTGCCACCTAAGATTATTTTCTCGTTTGTACCAAAACTTTCCTTTGCTCACAATGACCTCATCAAGATAGTCCATGGTTTTCTCTTGAACAAAATCACTGGTAATGGAAAACAGTTTGGCTGAATGTGTTTCTATTTCTTTCTCCAGTGCAGAATTATTTTCCACTTTAGTGAAACCTGTTGGTTGAGCAATTGCCAACCCACTGAAGGTAAGTAAGAATATTGATAATATTGTTTTCATAAATTTTTCATTTGATTTCAATCTGGGTTTCGACGAGTTCAACCACCTTTTATTTAAGATTTACTATTTTATATGTAAGTGACTTCGACAAACTCAGTTGTCAAATTCTCATCCACTTTTCACTATAATTTATTTTCATTCTTCATCAATTCGTCCACTGTAACCAACTCGTAATTCATCGACTTTAGCCAAGGCAAAAGTTTCTTCAACAAGGGAATAATATTTTTTGAGGTATCGTGCAACAAAATTATGTCTCCCCCTTTTATTTTAGACTGTATGCGTTTAAATACCACTTCTGCAGGTTCATTCTTTGTATCCAATGATCGCACTGACCATCCTATCACTTTAAAGTCAAGTCCTCTAAGTGCATTTTTAATTAAAGGGTTGGTCACACCATAAGGAGGACGAAAAAGATGATTGGGAACGCCCGTCACCTCCTCAATTGCTCTACGTGTTTCCACAAGCGAAGAGCGAATCCTTTTACTGCTCTGGATAGGGAAAAGAGATGAGTGCATCCATGAATGGTTTCCTATGACATGTCCATCTTGCACCATTCTTTTGACCACTCCTTTATGTGAAGCTATTTTCATCCCAATCAAGAAGAAAGTGGCTTTAACCTCCCATAATTTCAACAAGTCGAGGACTTCTTTTGTTTGTTCATCTGGTCCATCGTCAAAAGTAAGAGCAATCTTATTAATTTGGTTGGGCGCACGATTAAAAGTTCTCACATATACGCCAGAACGGATATTGGCAGAGGCCCAAAATAGGAAAAGGGTATAGGAGAAGATGACAGCGACAGCAAGAATCAACTTAACTTCTGCGGAAATAGGCGCAAAATAGACAATCCCCAAACCCAGCAAAAAAGCAACAAAAGCACCAACGGATTTAATCCTTGGTGAGCAACACAAAGGAGAAATCTTCATTGTTGGTATGGTTAAAAATCAATGCATATTTATAATCCTTCTTTAACTCTTCCACAGACGTCAATGAACTGGGAAGGTAGTTGTTTTTCAAAACAGTATGCCCCAAGTGAAGAGCAAAAGAAGATACAGTTGGATGTGTACCCACCCACTTTTTATAGTTCACTTCTGTGCTGTTAGTCAATAGAATTGCCACCTCTTGATAGTAATGATTGTATTTATTATTATCTGCACCAGAAACCAAGAGGTCAATATCTTCCATCGAAAGATGATTTCGATGTAGAAATTCACCCAGCTTCTGCTCCAACTCAATCTTCTCTTTTAGTTGATGGATCAATTGCATATCAACAATCTGAACCAGTCCCTCCTCTTTCTCATTTGTTAACGTAAAAAAAGAAGCTCCTTCGGAAAAGAAGGATGAATCTTCTGCTGAGAAACAACCTGAAACTTCCACCAGTTCCATCAAATCATCGTTGAACTCATCTGCACCACCCAAAAGAACACTATTTGCTTCGCCTGAATTCATCAAGGTGAAAGCATCCAAAAGCGCAGTTTCAAAGGAAAGAGACTTTTGAGTAAATGTAAGATTGTACCCTTTACACTTCAACAATAGAGCAATTTGACCTGCAATGGTGTTGTGGGTGGATTGTATAAATGGCGTAGGGTTGAGCATAGACTCATTGTTTTCAATAAGCACATTTAAAAACTTTGCTGTATCGTCCAGGCAGCCCAAACCCGTTCCTACAATTATGGCATCGGGTTGTTGAATTTGCGCTTTGTCCAAACACAATTTGGCTGTAGCCACCCCCATCCGCAAGACCTTACTCATCCGACGCAGAAGCTTTGCATCAACATATTGCTTAAAGTCGGGCAACAAAGCAGGTTGAAAACCGGAACCGTATTCGTTCAGTTCTCCATCAAACAACTTTTCTTGATTGAAACTATCTTGACAAGAAATGGCTTCCGATGATTTTATATAAATACCCATAGACTATGGTTTGTTAGATCTTTAACAGTAGGTATCTTCCCTACTTAGAAAAAATAAGTGTCGAATTGTTACCCCCAAAACCAAATGAGTTGGACAATACATTGTTTATCTTTTGCTCAGTTAGCAATTCCACAACTGGCGAAATAGCCAACTCCTCAATAACAGTCGAGAAATTTAAATTGGGAAAAACGACCCCATTCTCAATGGCCAATATAGAAAAAACGGCTTCGATGGCTGCGGCGGCACCTAAAGTATGCCCTGTGTAGCATTTGGTAGAACTAAAAGGGGGTAGCGAATCGCCAAACACCCTTTTAAGTGCCACACCTTCAGACAAATCGTTGTTGTTGGTTCCCGTGCCATGCACATTGACATAATCAATCTCTTTGGTAGAGAGACCGCTCATCTCCAAAGCTTTTAACATAGAAGTGGTGGCTCCTTCCCCATCAGGCGATGAAGCTGTTTGATGGTAGGCATCGTTGGCATTGGCATAACCTGCCAGCATGCATAAAACCTTAGCACCTCTTTTTTGTGCGGAAGAGATAGATTCAATCACCAAAAAACCAGCACCTTCACCCAAGTTGAGCCCGTTTCTATTTTGATCAAATGGTTTACACCACTCTCGATCTAAAATCATCAAAGAGTTAAAACCATTGAGGGTGAATCGTGACAAAGGATCTACACCGCCCACCACTGCAATATCAAGAACTCCTTGCTGAATTAACCGAGCCCCATGCATCATAGCATTGGCAGCAGAAGAACATGCGGTGGAAACTGTGGTACGATAATCATTTATCTTCAGATTATTGGCAACCACATCCGTAGAGTCACCACTTGGGTGCGTTTTTTTCTAACCATTCTTGCAGTCTTAAAGCTCTACGTAATTCGTTGATTGTTC
>CAZJDS010000266.1:0-3595 GCA_964544795.1 uncultured Alkaliflexus sp.
GAATGGTTCTATGCAGCACCTTTAACTCTTCTGCTGTGGCCTCATCCTCCGTAACTATCCAATTTCCATCACGATCATAAAAGAGATTCCACACTCTACGTAAAAATTTGTGTACGCCATCAATTCCATTGGTATCCCAAGGTTTTGACTGTTCCAACGGACCTAAAAACATTTCGTACAAACGCAAAGTATCTGCACCATACTGATCGACAATGGTATCTGGGTTCACCACATTAAACATTGACTTGGACATTTTCTCTACCGCCCAACCACAAATATATTTTCCATCTTCCAATATAAATTCAGCATTTTTATACTCTGGATTCCAAGCTTTGAAAGCTTCCAAATCCAACACATCATGGTGAACTATATTCACATCCACATGCATCTCCATGGTTTCGTACTGGTCTTTCAAATTCAAAGAGACAAATTGATTGGTTCCTTTCACCCGATAGACAAAGTTAGAGCGACCTTGGATCATCCCTTGATTCACCAATTTCTTAAATGGTTCTTCTTTACAAACAAGACCCAAGTCGAACAAGAATTTATTCCAAAAACGAGAATAGACCAAATGACCAGTAGCATGTTCAGTACCTCCTATGTATAAATCCACGTCTTGCCAATACTCATTGGCTTCTTTACTCACCAAAGCATTTTCATTGTGCGGATCCATGTAGCGCAAGTAATAAGCAGAAGATCCTGCAAACCCTGGCATGGTATTCAACTCCAAAGGATACCCTTCTTTTGTTTTCCAGTTATTTGCACGCCCCAACGGTGGCTCCCCTTTTTCTGTAGGTAGATATTTATCTACTTCAGGTAATTCCAAAGGCAACTCTTTTTCATCTAACATATAAGGAACACCCTCTTTGTAATAGACAGGGAAAGGTTCTCCCCAATAACGTTGACGACTAAAAATTGCATCACGCAAACGGAAGTTCACTTTCACCTCTCCAATGCCTTTATCTGCGATATATTGATTGGTTTTTGCTATGGCATCTGCCACATTCAATCCATCCAAGAAACCTGAGTTAATCATCGTTCCTTCTCTGGAGTCAATGGAGTCCCTCCAAGTAGAAGTATCACTGGGCTCCTCTCCTATGGGCACCACCACTTGTGGAATAGGTAAATTAAATGTGCGCGCAAAAGCAAAGTCACGACTGTCGTGCGCAGGAACGGCCATAATTGCCCCAGTACCATAACCTGCCAACACATAATCGCCCACCCAAATAGGAATCTCCTGATTGTTTAGCGGATTAATGGCATAAGCGCCTGAGAAAACACCTGTCACTTTTTTCACTTCAACTTGACGTTCGCGCTCCGTCCGTTTTTTGGTCTGCTCTACATATTTAGCAACTTCTTGTTTCTGATCTTCGGTGGTGATTTGCTCTACCAACTCACTTTCGGGCGCAAGAACCATAAAAGTCACGCCAAAAACAGTATCAGCTCGGGTGGTAAAAATCTTCATCTCCACGTCAGAATTCTTTACTTTAAAGACCATTTCTGCACCTTCTGATCGTCCCATCCAGTTGCGCTGAATCTCTTTTAAAGAATCGCTCCAATCGATGGTCTCCAAACCATTTAGCAACCGTTCAGCATAAGCAGAAACACGCAGTAGCCATTGTTTCATCCGTTTTTGCTCTACTGGATGACCGCCACGCTCACTATATCCATCTTTCACCTCATCATTGGCCAAAACGGTTCCCAAAGCTGGACACCAGTTCACCATCGTATCGGCCAAATAAGCCAATCTATAATTCAGAAGCGTCTCTTGTTTTTCTTTGTCGCTGGCGCTTTTCCATTCTTGTGCACTGAAAGTCAACTTCTCAGTTTGACTAACGTCTAAACCTTCGGTTCCTTGCTTTTCAAAATGTGCCACCAACTTTGAAATAGGCATCGCTTTTTGCAAGCTGTTGTCGTAATAATGCTCAAACATCTTAATAAACGCCCACTGCGTCCACTTGTAATATTTAGGATCACAGGTTTTAACCTGACGATTCCAGTCGTAGGAAAAACCAATTTTATCCAACTGCTCTCTGTAACGAGCGATATTTTTCTCGGTGGTTACAGATGGATGCTGTCCTGTTTGGATAGCATACTGCTCAGCAGGCAATCCATAAGCATCATACCCCATGGGGTGCAAAACGTTAAAGCCGTTCAAACGCTTATATCTACTGTAAATATCAGAAGCAATATAGCCCAGAGGATGCCCCACATGCAAACCTGCACCAGATGGATAAGGAAACATATCCAACACATAAAACTTAGGGCGCGATGGATCGATGGTAACTTGATACGTTTTGTTCTCCACCCAATACTTTTGCCACTTTTGCTCAATCTCGCTAAAATTGTATTCCATAACAGGTACTATTGTCAATTTTTATTTTATCTATATTTGTAGAAGTCATAAAACCAAGGTTGTAAATTGTAGATCTACATTTTCATAAAGTATTTCTTCGCCTTGATTCTACAACAATAGATTTTTCCACGAATAGGTTGTAACCTGCGAATTTAGGAAAAGTTTTTGAAACCTAACGGACGAAGCTAACCACAAGAGGGTTCTTTATACCTTAAAATGAAAATTTATGGAATTAAAAGCGATCAATTCAAAATTTAGCATTCAGGATAAAATTATTTTTCAAGAGGAGAACAACCTACAAATGGCTGTTATTGTCAATGATTTCGCTACAGCTATTGTTTCACTTTATGGTGGGCAGATCCTCTCCTTTAAACCACATGGGTCTGAAGATTTACTCTTTGTGAGCAGTCAATCGGCTTTTGAACAAGGAATTGCCATTCGAGGTGGAATCCCTCTTTGTTTTCCATGGTTTGGTGCACATCCAACCAATTCAGATTTTCCCAACCATGGGTTTGCTCGTTTAAAAAATTGGGAAGTTGTATCTACCGAACAGCTAATTACAGGAGAAACACGATTGGTCATTTCTCTTTCTGATGATGAAGAGACAAAATCTTTATGGCCCCAATCCTTTCAAACTACTTTAGAGATGGTAATAGGCCAATCTTTACTCATCAAATGGAGTGTTAAGAACTTAGGTGATGATCCCTTCTCTATTACACAAGCTTTGCACAGTTATTTAAAAGTAGGCGACATAAACAAAACAACCATTACAGGCTTGGAAGGCACTTCTTATATGGAAGTAATTCGCTCTGAGGAACCATTTTCTGGCGAAATCGCCGCCATCAGAATTTCACGCGAAGTGGATCGTTCTTATACCGACACAGAAGCTCCTTGTAAAATCATAGACGACCAATACAAACGTATCCTAAAGATCTCAAAAACTGGAAGCCTATCCACAGTAGTTTGGAATCCGTGGAAACAACTATCCGTAAAAATGAAAGATTTGGGCGACCAAGATTATCTTAACTTTGTATGTGTTGAAACAGCAAATGTTATGCACAATGAAGTGAAGATAGATCCACAAGGTTCTCATTCTATGACCTTAGAAATAGTAGAGGAAGATTATAACCCATCCGTTGGAACAATTGCATAAAATTGACTATTTTTGCCCACCAGATTAGGTCCCGTAGTTCAATGGATAGAATGTCAGATTCCGGTTCTGATGATATGGGTTCGAAT
>CAZJDS010000267.1:0-3589 GCA_964544795.1 uncultured Alkaliflexus sp.
TGCTTTGCAAACACTTAGTGATGATGCTGCTACTCTTCATTACCGTACAAAAGGTGGACAGAAAGTTCCTTTAATTATAAGTACTCGCGGGTACAGATTGGAAGGCCCTTGGCATGCTGGTTCACCCATGGGGATGCTCATTAACTCTATAAGAGGGCTGTATGTTTGTGTTCCCAGAGATATGACCCGTGCTGCTGGGTTTTACAATACGCTATTGCAGGGTGACGATCCAGGATTGGTGATTGAACCTTTTAATGCGTATCGATTGCGTGAGCCGCAACCTCTTAATCCTGGCGAATATACTGTTCCGTTGGGAGTTCCAGAAATTTTGTGTGAAGGTGAAGATGTTACTTTAGTCACCTATGGATCATGCGTCAGAGTGGGGTTGGAAGCTGTTGAACAACTTTCAGCAATAGGGATTTCTGTGGAGTTGATTGATGTTCAGACTTTGCTACCCTTTGATGTTAATAAAATGATCGTAGAATCTATTAAAAAAACGGGTAGAGTGGTATTCTTCGATGAGGATGTGCCAGGAGGAGCAACAGCTTTTATGATGCAACAAGTTCTGGAAGATCAAAAAGCTTTTTATTATCTTGATGAACCCGCTTTAACAATTACTGCAAGTGAGCATCGTCCTGCTTTTGGAACTGATGGAGACTATTTTAGCAAACCAAGTGCAGAAGATGTTTATGAAGTTATTTATGATTTAATGTACGATTCAAATCCTGAAAAATTTCCACCCATTTATTCATGAGTGTTATAAGTTTTATATAACTTTATAGTCACAAAGCCTCTTTAGCTCAGCGGTAGAGCAGCTCACTCGTAATGAGCAGGTCGTGGGTTCAATTCCCATGGGAGGCTCTTTTAATCTGGTTGTAAAGCCTTCATACTTTAACAGAGTGAAGGCTTTATTTTTTAATTTCTCTTTTTAGATATTACCTTTTTAGTTAAGTAGAATGTAAGAATCCTAAATAATATCTAACACCGCTATAATCTCCTAAATCCCATTATCTTTGCGGCTTAATTTTTTCAAAGGTTTTTGCATGATTTCAGTTGATGGGTTGACGGTTGCATTTGGAGGAACTACTCTGTTTAAAAATATTGCGTTTGCAATAAATGACAAGGATCGTATTGCTTTGATGGGTAAAAATGGTGCGGGAAAATCCACTTTGTTGAAAATTATTGCTGGCGTTCGCGAAGCTTCCTCGGGGCGTGTTTCAGTTCCCCAGGGAGCCACAGTAGCTTATTTGCCTCAGCACCTTTTAACTTCTGATGAACGAACTGTTTTTGAAGAGGCATCTCAAGCATTCTCTGCCATTCATGACATGCGTGAAGAGATTGAAGAACTCAACAATCAATTAACCATACGAACCGACTACGAATCAGATAGTTATTATCAGTTGATAGAAAAGGTTTCAACTCTCAGTGAAAAATTCTATACTATTGAAGAGTCGAATTACGAAGCAGATGTTGAAAAAATATTGTTTGGATTAGGTTTTGAACGCGAAGATTTCACCAAGCCTACTGGTGAGTTCAGTGGCGGTTGGCGAATGCGAATCGAGTTGGCCAAAATATTATTGCAAAAACCTGATCTGATTTTGCTGGATGAGCCTACTAACCACTTGGATATCGAGTCTATTCAGTGGTTAGAGGATTTTTTGATGAATTCTGCCAAAGCAGTCATGGTAATTTCTCACGACAAAGCTTTTGTAGATAACATTACCACTCGTACCATTGAAATTAGTGCGGGCAGAATTTATGATTATAAGGTAAATTACTCCAAATATTTAGAGTTGCGAAAAGAGAGACGCGAGCAGCAGCTACGACAGTATGCCGATCAGCAAAAAATGATTGCCGACAACCAAGATTTTATTGATCGATTCAAAGGAACTTATTCCAAAACCAACCAAGTGCAGAGTAGGGTTAGGATGCTCGAAAAGTTGGATTTGGTGGAAGTAGATGCAGAAGATACTTCATCTTTAAAATTGAGGTTCCCGCCATCACCAAGGTCAGGATCCTATCCAGTAATTGCTGAAAACGTGGGAAAGAAATATGGCGAACATCAGGTGTATAAAGATGCTTCTTTTACTATTTCACGCGGTGAGCGAGTGGCTTTTGTGGGACGAAATGGTGAAGGTAAATCCACCATGATCAAAAGTATCATGAAAGAGATTGAGTACGATGGAAAGCTGTCGCTCGGGCACAATGTTCAAGTTGGATACTTTTCTCAAAATCAAGCCTCTCTTTTGGATGAGGAGCTAACCGTTTTTCAAACCATTGATGATGTAGCTGTGGGAGATATCCGAACCCGAATTAAAGACATCTTAGGTGCTTTCATGTTTAGTGGGGACGATATTTTCAAAAAGGTAAAAGTTCTTTCGGGTGGAGAACGCACTCGTTTGGCGATGATAAAATTGTTGTTGGAGCCTGTTAACCTACTGATTTTGGATGAGCCGACCAATCACTTGGATATTAAAACCAAGGAGGTTCTTAAAAGTGCATTAAAAGATTTTGATGGCACTTTGATATTGGTTTCTCACGATCGTGATTTTTTAGATGGAATGGTGGAAAAAGTATATGAGTTTGGTCATAAGAGAGTTAAAGAGCACCTTTTTGATGTTAAGAGTTTCTTAGAACTGAAAAAGATGGAGAGCTTGCGCGAAGTTGAACGCAAGGTTGTGTAATTAAAACTCTATTCCCTCTCGTGCTTCTACGCCTTGCTGGTAGTAGTGTTTTACTTCTTTCATCTCAGTAACTAAATCAGCTATCTCAATTAATTCAGGAGGTGCATAGCGACCAGTTATTACAATTTCGGTTGATTTCGGTTTATTTTTTATTACCCCAATAAGTTCTTCTACAGAAAAGAGATTGTAATAGAGGGCAATATTTGCTTCATCTAAAACAATCAAATCATATTTACCAGACTCAATAATTTCGGATACTTCTTTTAATCCAGCTTGTGCAGCATCAATATCTTCTTGAGTTGGATCTTTATAGATGAAACAGTCTCGACCATATTGTCGGGTTTTGATGTTGGGCAAATATTTATTACAAAAGGAAATTTCTGAATAGATTTGGCTTTTCACAAATTGAGCAAAAAAGACTTTCTTGCCTGCTCCAATGGCTCTGATGGAAAGTCCCATAGCTGCTGTTGTTTTTCCTTTGCCATTGCCTGTGTAAATCTGAATCTGTCCTTGCATAGTTTTAATTTCGAATGCCAACATACACCATGTAGGCGATGTAGATGCCTAATAAAATAAGTGCTTCCCATCTGTCCAGTTTCCTCTTTTTACCTGTGAACATAGCTAAAAGAAGTAAAATGGAACCAACTATCAATAGAATTAGATCGGTATTGAATGCGATGGAATATTCCATAGGGCGAATAATGCCGCCCACACCCAAGATAAGGAAAATGTTGAAAATATTGGATCCAATGACGTTGCCAATCGCAATATCTGTACTGTTTTTACGAATGGCAATAATAGACGTAAATAGTTCGGGTAAGGAGGTTCCCATAGCCACAATGGTGAGTCCAATCACTTTTTCGCTGATATTGAAATAATGCGCTATGTCCACAGAAGAATCAACC
>CAZJDS010000268.1:0-3578 GCA_964544795.1 uncultured Alkaliflexus sp.
AGCGCATGATTCATAATCATGAGGTCGGCGGTTCAAGCCCGCCTCTCGGTACTTATAAAATAAAGAGTTGCAAACTTTAGTGTTTGCAACTCTTTTCTGTTTTCAATAAAAGCCTCTCTTTTATCCCTTACAACCTAACATAAAAACAAAACAATTGTATAGAAACAATCTCACAAATCCTTTTTCAATTCTATTTTTAAAAAGAAGTTCAACGTATAATATCCTAGACTTGACCTCCCATTTTAAATATCAATAAAATCATCAAAATCACCTACACCTTTGTATTGAGATTGCCTAACTTTTAACAAAAAGCAAACGCATAGAACTTTTAACATACAATATTTTTTTTTATGGCTAAAACGACTATATTGCCAACCAGAAATCACCTTAACAACTCGCAAAATGATAAAAGACAAAGAAAAGATTGAGTTAGAATACCTCATCAATACAACTCCTGGGATTTTGTTTAATAGATTAAGTACCCCCAGTGGATTGAGCGAGTGGTTTGCCGAGGATGTTAGCGTAAAAGGCAACATTTTTACTTTTCGATGGAGCAACAGTGAGCAATTAGCTGAGCAGACCCTACGAAAAGAAAATAAAATGGTTCGTTATACCTGGATAGAGGACGAGGATTTGGAAAATGTTTGGTTTGAATTATCCATAAACATCGAAGAACTCACAGGCGACGTAGCTCTTATCATTATAGATCATGTTGATAAAGATGAAGTGAAGGACACTACAAATCTTTGGAATCGACAAGTTGAGATATTAAAACAGGGTTTGGGCTCATCTTAAAGAATTATAACTATTTATTTGATTTCTTATCGTTAAATTTGCATCCTGACCACAATTTGGTTTTGGATGCTTTTTTTTTATAAAACTGCGTAAGCAATTTAGCGCATGAAAAGATTAAACACTTTCATTTTAAAAAGTTATTTAGGTCCATTGGTAATGACTTTTTTCATATCCATGTTCATACTGGTTATGCAGTTCTTATGGCGCTATGTGGATGATTTGGTAGGAAAGGGTTTGGAATGGTCAGTAATGGGCGAATTACTTTTTTATGCTTCATTGCAAGTGGTACCTATGGCATTACCTTTGGCAATTTTATTGGCATCCATCATGACTTTTGGTAATATGGGTGAAAATTACGAGCTCATCGCATTAAAATCAGCGGGAATCTCTCTCTCCAAAATTATGCGCCCATTAATAGTTCTCACAGTGGTTACCGCACTATTGGCCTATGCATTTTCCAACAATGTACTTCCCGTTGCAAACTTAAAGCTGGTCTCTATCCTACATGGAATCCGTCAAACTCGATTAGAATTGGATATTAAGGAGCGAGTGTTTTATCAAGGTGTAGATGATTTTACCATTAAAGTACAAGACAAAGCACGAGATGGAAGCATGCTATATGACGTGATGATATATGATCACACAGACAGGCAAGCCAATAACAGCAATGTCACTCTGGCAGATTCAGGAAAGCTTCAAATGTCGACAGATAAAAAAAACCTGCTTTTAACCCTATTTGACGGAGTTAGATACGATGAGAAAGTAGGGTTCAGTAATGAACGAAGGCCATCCAACAAAGAGACACAGCAGTTTAGAACTGATGTTTTTAAAAAACAAATTGCAGTTATTCAGCTCCAAGGTTTCGATTTTTCTAAAACCGATGAAGGTCTTTTTAAAGGGAGCGATAAAATGAAAAATTTAAGACAGCTATCACACGATATAGATTCTATAGAAAAGGAGCGGTTAGTCTATGTGAAAACATTGGAAGGCCGTTCGGAGCTATTTTATTTCAATCGAATGCAGCAACCACGAGATGAAAGATTAGAAGCTATATCTGAAGCACAAATTTTAAATATCGACTCCACTTATCATACATTAAGCACTTCTAAACAACAAATGATTCTCCAAAATGCTACCCGGCTAACCAGAGATCACAAACAGATACTGGAAGATCAAATGCGCTTTATACAAGTAGAAGATGTTCGATTAAGACGTCATAATATGGAGTTACATCGCAAGTTTACACTCTCATTTGCCTGTCTTATCTTTTTCTTTATTGGTGCGCCATTGGGTGCTATTATTCGGAAAGGTGGGCTGGGGATGCCCGTGGTTATTTCTATTTTCTTTTTTATAGTTTATTATATAGTGGATACTATGGGTGTTAAATTTGCGAAAGAAGGTGTCTGGGAAGTATATCAAGGAATGTGGCTTTCTTCTGCAATCCTTCTTCCAATAGGTGTGTTTTTAACTTATAAGTCGACAACAGACTCTTCACTTTTGAATTCAGATGCTTATTTTATGTTCATTCGGAAGATAAAAGAAAAACTAACGTTTTTTAAGGTGATTAATAAATAATATTTTCCGTAATGACTTAATTTATCAAAAAGTAGAATATTAAATCAATATGTTTCATTATTGAGAACTAATATTTAAAACTCTATTTAAACTAAAACATCATATTTCAATCATAAAGCAGTATCATGACCAATCAATTCAAAATTAAAATCAACAAAATAGAAGAAGCAGTAGAAGCCATCAAAAGTGGTGAAATGGTAATAGTGGTAGATGATGAAGACCGCGAAAACGAAGGTGACTTTATTGCTGCTGCTGAACTCATCACTCCTGAGAAAGTCAATTTTATGGCAACCTACGGACGTGGGCTGATTTGTGCTCCCTTAACAGAAGAACGATGCGACGAATTGGAACTGGATTTGATGGTGGGACAAAACACCTCCCTGCATTCAACTCCATTTACTGTTTCCGTCGATCTTATTGGAAAAGGATGTACCACTGGTATATCTGCTTCCGATAGAGCAAAAACCTTATTGGCACTTTGCGATCCAAATACTAAGCCCGAAGATTTGGGCAGACCAGGACATATTTTTCCACTTAAGTCGAAAACACGTGGTGTTTTGCGGCGTTCAGGGCATACCGAAGCAGCTGTAGATCTGGCTAGAATGGCGGGTCTATATCCAGCAGCTGTACTGGTTGAAATAATGAACGAAGATGGATCCATGGCACGTCTGCCAGAATTAATTAAAATTGCAGAACGATTTGATCTAAAATTAATTACTATAAAAGATCTTATTGCCTATCGACTTAAAAATGAAAGCTTAATTGAAAAGGGCGTGGAAGTATTTCTACCCACCTCTCATGGTGATTTTAAATTCATTCCCTTTAAACAACTTTCCAATGGATTAGAACATATGGCACTCATCAAAGGAACGTGGGAACCCGACGAACCTATCCTTGTGAGAGTACATTCCAGTTGTGCTACTGGCGATATTTTTGGTTCATTACGATGCGAATGTGGTGATCAACTACATAAAGCCATGAAAACAATTGAAAAAGAAGGCAAAGGAGCCATTGTATATATGAACCAAGAGGGAAGAGGAATTGGATTAATGGGTAAAATTCAGGCCTATAAACTTCAAGAACAAGGTTTTGATACAGTAGATGCCAACACAGAGTTAGGATTTAGTGCCGACGAACGCGATTATGGTGTAGGTGCTCAAATTCTTCGCGAACTGGGAATATCTAAAATGAGACTAATGACAAACAAT
>CAZJDS010000269.1:0-3573 GCA_964544795.1 uncultured Alkaliflexus sp.
ATTTTTTGTTTCTTGACTTCTGCCAATCTTTCGGGTGATACTACTGGCCATCCTGAGCTGAGCCACTTCATCTCTCTCACATGCATGGTCATCATAAGGTTGTCTGGAGCCAAACGACCTTGGTGCAACATATAGAACTTTCCATTGACATTGATTACTGCACAATGACCGTTTCCCGACCATCCAGGATGGTTTTTGAACATATATGAATGTGTTAAAATCGGATAGTTGTTGGTGGTATCAGCCATGTTATTCCCGAAATAATCATAATATGGACCTTGGGGGTAGTCAGAACGTCCTACTCTGATGTTGTAATAGGTGAACAACGGTTCATACGAAACAAATAGGTAATATTTTTTTAGTTCAGGGTGATAAATAACTTCTGGTGCTTCGATGATCTTCTCTTTATATTGGCCTCTTGTAGCTATCAGATGGCCGAGATCATCTTTTTTTATTGTTTTTCCATTTTTTGGGTTTAGTTCTACACAATAGAGTCCATTGAAATAAGATCCGTAATGCATCCACATTTTTCCGTTGTCTGCATCAGTAACCACTGAAGGATCAATCGCATTCATGGGGGAGGAGAGATCGGTTTTCACCACTACTCCTTTGTCTTCCCAGGGTCCTTCGGGAGAGGTTGATTCTGCCAAACCAATAAATGAAGTATTGGCACCAAAGCTGGAAACAGAATAATATAGTCTGTAGGTATCTTTGTGTTTTAAGATGTATGGCGCCCAAATATTTTCAGCTCCTTTATTATCTGTTAATGCATGGATATGTTCAATAGCTTCCGTAGGAATGGAGTCAAGTGCCCAGCCCACAAACTCCCAATGAATCAAATCTTTTGAACGGCGTATTGGAATATTGCCAATCTTTTCGTTTGTGTCAAAAATGTTTACTCCATGTTCCCTATAGTAAGCGTCTGTTGAATAGACGTAAAAAAAGCTATCTGTTTTAATAATTGATGGATCGTGAACATTTGCTGGTCCCCACTGATCGCGCATAGATAGAAGGCTTATATCGGAATAGTCATCTTCGTATGGGTTCTCCTTCAAGGCAGCACTTTTTGCACATGAAGAGATCAGGCCAATTGAGAATATTATAGTTGCAGCAGCCATCACTGAAATTGCTTTTTTCATCTTTTTACGTTTAAGTTATTTAGTTAATGGTTTGTTGAGTCAAAAAGATCTCCTCTAATAGTTTATTCAAAAGTAGAAACAAAGTAGCCATCCAATGAGGATAAAATTATTTATATAGTGGATTATTGAATACGATAAGTGGTTTGAAAGGATATTTTTCCTCTTTATTCTTAAATTTATCTCCATATTTACATTTATAACTAAAGTGGACAGAAATACAATGAGACTCAAGGTGAAATCTATTTTAACCCTATTGGTTTGGAGTAGCACATTATTTTTAGGAGCTGCGGATGTGAACTATCATTTGCGCTACTTAACCATAGATAACGGACTTCCTCAAAACACTGTTCATGCTATCACAAAAGACAGAGGGGGCTGGATGTGGTTTGCTACTGGAAATGGGTTGAGCCGGTTTGATGGGTACAATTTTGAGTTGTTTCAAAAACCACTAATTCCTTCAAATTTAGTGAACGCTATAGTCGAATCACCTGATCAATTGTTGTGGATCGGGACTTCACAAGGATTGGCTTATTACGATCAGTTGTCTCAAGAAATATCTCAATTTGAGTTAAACCCAGAAGCTAACCGCCCATTAAATGTTCTTTCTCTCTATGCGGATAATAAAGGGCATGTTTGGGTGGGAACTCTTGATGATGGACTGTTTCTGCTCATCAAGGAAGGAGAACACTATCAAATAAAACATTTTAACACATCAAATAGTCAATTACCTGGAAATAATGTTCACGATTTTTTACAAATGCGTGATGGTAGAATGTTGATAGGAACCAACCATGGAATTGCCGTTTTTGATTATCAACGCGGATCAGTATATCTCTTTAATTCTGGAAATTTAGAAGATGCAATAATCTTTTCTCTTTTTGAAAGTATGGAGGGT
Source organism: uncultured Alkaliflexus sp. (assembly GCA_964544795.1). Classification (GTDB taxonomy): domain Bacteria; phylum Bacteroidota; class Bacteroidia; order Bacteroidales; family Marinilabiliaceae; genus CAZHHH01. Next base: position 2,035 of record CAZJDS010000269.1, read on the forward strand.
GACTTGTGGGTGGGAACATATAACGGTATATGGGTATTTAATCCGATGAGCGGTCGTGACGAATGGTTTTTTCACGATCCATTTAATCCTGATGGTTTGAGCCATGGGCGAGTGAATCATATCACACAGGATTTTCGCGGAACCATATATGTGGGAACTTTAGGAGGTGTAGATCTTTATCAACCTCAGTCCAACTCTTTTAAATCTTTTTCTGTAAAAGGGATAGATGAATTCTCATTAAATAGTATGTTCATTAACGTCATTTATGTGGACGATCAAGGGAATGTATGGATTGGTACTGAAAAGGGAGGAGTTAATCAATTTAGTCTTTATCAAAAACCATTTAATTACATTGTTCACCAGCCAGAAGCCCCCAATAGTCTATCCAACAATACAATTAATTCAATTTTAACAGATGCTACATATTTATGGCTGGGTACTGCAGGTGGTGGGCTAAATCGCATGAACCGAAAAACAGGAGAGTTTACATGCTATCAAAATGATCCGAATGATTTTAAGTCTATCCCCGGCAATTATATTACAGCTTTATTAAAAGATACTTTTGGGACACTGTGGATCGGCACTTGGGGTGGTGGAATGTGCAAGCTTTTGAAGGATGGAACTTTTAAGCGCTTTACACCTCCTGTTGCTAGTGCCGAAACCAATTTTGAAAATTCATTTGTTTCTTCTTTTTTGTTTGATGGACACAAACACTTGTATGTGGGCACTGAAGGGGGGCTTGCCATTTTGGATATAGAGACTGAGCAGTTCCTAAAAATTGACCCTCACCCTCCTTTGGCACAGATAAGCGAGGTGGGATGGTTAATAAAAGACAAGGATAACTATGTTTGGGTCGCTACACGCAATGGACTCTATTATTTTCATATAGACAAAATCCACTCTCCTTATAATGCAATTAATCCTGATAGTTTTGTTGCTATGATAAAGGAGCAAAACCAACTGAGTGACATAGGATTGCCAGGCAATTATATTATTTCATTGTTGGAAGATAATCATGGAAATATTTGGGTAGGGACTTATGGCGACGGTTTAGTGAAGCTTACAAAAAATAAGGAAGGCGCCTTTGGTTTTGAATATTTTTCGGTAAAAGAAGGTTTGAGTAATAATGTGGTATATTCTATACAACAAGACGATGCTGGATTTATTTGGGTGAGTACAGATCATGGGTTATCACGTATCAATCCAGAGAAAAGAGTGATTGATAACTATTTTGCTGACGACGGTTTGCTGAGTGATCAGTTTTATTGGTCAGCTTCTTACAAATCCGACCAAGGGGAGCTTTTTTTTGGAAGTGTGAATGGCGTAAATCATTTTTTCCCCTCCGCATTCCCAGTTTATCCTTATGAGCCTGAAGTAGAGATTACATCTTTTAAAATACTTAATAAAGTTGTTAAGGTTGGAGATAAACGTCATAATCAGATTGTATTATCGTCTCCAGTATCTAACTTGGATGAGATTTCGCTCTCCTATTTGGACAATGTTTTTTCTATCGAATTCTCTGCTTTGGATTATTTTAAC
>CAZJDS010000270.1:0-3572 GCA_964544795.1 uncultured Alkaliflexus sp.
TTAAAGTTATGTTTTTTCAACTTAACTTGCTGTCCAGAATATGGGGAGTATTATAATTTTATATTTAGTAATTGTGCTTAGCGCGCGTGTAGATTTCATTGCCTTTGGATATATCCAAAGGCAATTTTTTATGAATAGAGCTTTAGCTCATTCCTATAAGTTGGGATGTTAAATTTAATTTGTGATATTCGCAGTAATGTAGGCTTAAGTGATTCCATATATTATTGATTTGCATCTTCATGAAAAATTTTCAGCGATTACTTCTCAACGACAGATTTATTTTAGGAGTTATATTTGTTAATGCCATTGTTATTTTCTTTCAGGGATTTGATATCCCGCATAACATTGTAAGAGCGTTGGCACAAACAGACAACATCATTACGCTGATTTTTGTTGCTGAATTGATTGTAAAATTAAGAAGCTATGGTACCCGAGAGTTCTTCAAATCCAACTGGAATATTTTTGATGCTTTATTGATTTTATTGGCCGTACCCTCTCTCATTTTTTGGGTAACCAACATTTCTACTTTGGATTTGGATTATCTTTTGGTATTAAGAGTCACACGTATTTTTAAATTCTTTCGATTCCTTCGGTTTTTTCCACAAATTGATGAACTTATCAGAGGTGTTCAACGAGCTTTAAATGCCTCAGTGATTGTGTTGTTGGGTTTCTTTGTTTTTATTTTTATCATTTCCATTGTCTCCACATTTATGTATCGTGAAGTATCACCTGAGCACTTTGGCGATCCATTTAAATCTCTCTATTCTATTTTTAAAGTATTCACAGTGGAGGGGTGGTACGAAGTGCCCGACGAAATTGCTGCCGCTTCTTCTCCCACAATTGCAGCACTAACAAAGATTTTTTTTGTGATAATTTTGTTAATTGGTGGAATATTCGGCCTCTCACTGGTCAACTCCATTTTTGTGGATGCCATGGTGAGTGATAACAACGATGAGTTGGAAGAGAAGGTAGCCAGCTTAGAAGGGAAGATTGATTTGTTGATTGAGAAAGTGAATAAGGGTAAGGATAAACAGCTGTAACTCACTAAAAAAGCCTTTCAAGTCGAAAGGCTTTAAATATTTTGTAAATTTTAAGATGGTTAAACGGTCAAGATATCCTTTTCTTTCTTATCTAACATCTCTTCAATTTTTGCAGCAAATTTATCTGTAATTTTTTGCATACTATCTACAGAAGCCTTTTCCATATCTTCGGGAAGACCTTCCTTTTTAAACTTTTTAAAAGTATCGTTGGCATCACGACGAATGTTTCGAATGGAGATTCGTGCATCTTCGCCCATCCTTTTTACTTGTTTCACTAAATCTTTGCGTCGTTCTTCTGTAAGCGGAGGCACATTTATGCGCACTATCTCCCCGTTATTGTCGGGGTTCATTCCGAAATTAGCTGCCATAATCGCTTTTTCAATGGCTGGTATTAATCCCTTTTCCCAGGGTTGGATGGCAATGGTTCGTGGATCAGGCGTGTTGATGTTGGCTACTTGTGAGATAGGTGTTTGTGTGCCGTAATAATCAACCATTACCGACTCCAACATTTTAGGGTTGGCTCGGCCTGCACGTACTTTATCCATTTCTCGATCTAGTCGCTCTAATGCTTTCGCCATCATTTCACTTGCATCTTCTAATACTATCTGAACTTCTTCTTCCATAATTGTGTAGATTGATATTTCAATTTGATGTGCAAAAATAGAAAAATATTATTGTGATATGTATTCATAATTCAAGGTTTTCAAAAAGGCTGATTTGAATAAACTTATAGGTAGACCATTTTTGATTATCTCTTTTTTTGCATGTATCCTTAACTCTTTTTCTTATTTTTGAAATTGAATCAACCTCCTCTGTATGGGTACTTTTGATATAATAGTTGGGATTGTACTTATCTTCTTTTTCCTAAAAGGGTTAAAAAACGGTTTTATCATTGAACTGGCATCTGTAGTTGCACTGGTATTGGGTATTATTGCCGCAGTACTCTTTTCAGAGGTGGTAAGTCAATGGCTTTCAGCGTATATTACGACTCGATTTATCTCTATCCTCTCCTTTTTTATTGTTCTAATTGCGGTAGTGGTGGCAGTTAATCTCTTGGCAAAAATGATGGATCATTTAGTAAAAGCCATCGCTTTGGGCTGGCTCAATAGATTGATTGGCGCACTGTTTGGAATGTTAAAAGCAGCTCTTATTATCAGTGTACTTCTCCTGTTATTGGATGTTTTTGGTCTGTCTCAGAAATGGTTTTCTCCCGAAATGAAAAACAGCTCTTATCTTTACATTCCATTGGAGAAGCTTGCTCCAGCTACTTTAGAGCTTATTAACGTGAAAATTGATCATTTGCTGCCTAAGTTGGAAAGCTTTCCAACTATTGAAACAATAACTACATAGAAATTTCTCAAATTGACCTAAACTCTATGAAAGAACTGCATTGATATTTTTAATATCTTTGCATCTGCATTAACCCATCGTCACAGTTGACTAAAACATATTAAATAACAGCACATGAATTTTGTTGAAGAACTCACTTGGAGGGGCATGGTACATAACATTATGCCTGGTACTGAAGAACTTTTAGAAAAAGGATTAACATCTGCTTACGTTGGAATCGATCCTACTGCAGACTCTCTGCATATTGGTCATTTGGTTAGTGTGATGATGCTTAAGCATTTTCAGGTAGCAGGACATCGTCCCATTGTTTTGGTTGGCGGTGCGACAGGTATGATTGGAGACCCATCTATGAAAAACGATGAACGCAATTTGTTGGATGAGGTGACTTTAAGATACAACCAAGAGTGCTTGAAACAACAGCTTTCTCATTTTTTGGATTTTGACTCTAATAAGCCTAATAGAGCCGAGATGGTAAATAATTACGACTGGATGAAAGATTTTACTTTTCTTGACTTCATCCGAGATGTGGGAAAACATATTACAGTTAATTATATGATGGCCAAGGATTCGGTGAAAAAGCGAATCTCTGGTGATGCTCGTGAAGGATTGTCTTTTACTGAATTTACTTATCAGTTGGTGCAAGGGTATGATTTTTTGCATCTTTACAGAAAAAAAGATTGCCGTTTGCAAATGGGTGGTTCCGATCAGTGGGGAAACATAACAACTGGCAGCGAACTGATACGTCGCGTAACTGGAGGTGAAGCCTTCGCACTTACTTGTCCTTTGATTACTAAGGCGGATGGAGGAAAGTTCGGAAAAACGGAATCAGGCAATATTTGGTTGGATCCGGACCGTACAAGTCCCTACCAATTTTACCAATTCTGGCTAAATACCACCGACGAAGACGCAGAAAAGTATATTAAGATTTTTACATTGATGAGTAAAGAGGAGGTAACTTCTTTGACTGCCCAACACAAAGAAGCTCCGCATACTCGTTTACTTCAAAAAAGATTGGCACAAGATGTTACCGTAATGGTGCATGGACAGGATGCCTATGATTTTGCGGTAGAAGCATCAGATATACTCTTCGGTAAAGGAGTGACAGAAACATTGCGCAAAATGGACGAAAAGACCCTCCTGTCGGTTTTTGAAGGAGTACCCACATTTGAGATTTCAAAATCT
>CAZJDS010000271.1:0-3561 GCA_964544795.1 uncultured Alkaliflexus sp.
ACATATGAAAACACTGATTATAACTTCAGCTCTAATTTTGGTTTTTACTGGAATAACTATTGCGCAAGGAACGGAAATCCAGCAGCTTGCACTTGATACGATGGTTGTTGACTCTACTGATACCCATTCTTTAATTCAGAAGGAGAATCCAAATATCTATAGTGATTCTTTAAAGAAAGATCAAAAGGATGACGGCAATGAATTGAACGACCCTGGCACTACTACCATTCGGATTGGAAAAAAAAGAATTTTGATTATTGAGAAAAACGGATCGACATCTATTGAAATACCTAAAGATGATAGTAGGTATTCTTTAGACAGTAATGAGGATGGAGATTTCACTTTCACTTACACATCTCAATCTGATTTTACGGGGCATTGGTCTGGTTTTGAATGGGGATTTAACGGTTTTATGGCACCCAATTACTCTACCAACATGACTGGTGATAATAAGTTTCTTGAGTTGCGTCAAGGACGATCATGGAATATTAATCTAAATTTCCTACAGTATAGCATTGGTTTGGGTTCAGACAAGGTAGGATTAGTTACGGGTTTGGGATTAGAGTTTAATGATTATCATTTTAGAAATCCTATCACCCTAAAGGTGGTTGATGGTAGTACTGTAGAGGATAATAGTTACCATTTGGATCCCAAGATAAATGTGACTAAAACAAAGCTTTCAACAATTCATCTTACGGCTCCGTTGCTCATGGAGTTTCAAATCCCCACTGGTTCCGATGAACATAGAATCTTTTTCTCCGCAGGAGTTATTGGAGGGGTAAGAATAAAATCGCATACCAAAATAGTTTACGATGGAGAGAGTAAGGGAAAAGATAAAGGAAAGGATGATTTTAATTTATCGGCTTTTCGGTATGGGTTTACAACGCGTGTTGGTTACAGAGGACTTAAGCTTTTTGCAAACTACTATCCAACACCTTTGTTTGAAGATGGAAAAGGGCCTGAGGTATATCCTTTCTCTGTTGGTCTAGTTTTGTTGAGTCTTTAGATAATAGAATTGCATATCCGTTTTTGCATTCAAAATAAAACCAAATTTTCTTCCTTTGCTCATCCTTGCTTAATGAAGCCTTCGCCGAGCACAGTAAAATAATTTATTTTCATTATTAGATTAGAGTTAGGTGCAAAAATAGATAATAGATATTATAGATGTCATCCCGACGGGATTTTTATGTTTATTGGGATTGTGCTTACAATGATTACGCCCCTATGGGGCTTTGTGAGTTTCTATCAAACTTATAGTTAGGACTGTAAATTAAAACATTTTTTTTGTAGTCCTATCTTAGGACGAGATATTGTGCATACCATGGTCACACCCCTATCTTTGAGGCTTTTAAAATAGGTTTTTTTTGCAAACCTATATCAGGATTCGACAAATTTATTGGTGGTTAAATTTATTGCCATGTTGTTTTTACATCCCTTATTGATTCCAATTACTTACAAAAACGGATATATATAAAGAGGTCAGTAAACAAATGTATCTATATTATTATTGAAACGGCATATAGGTTTTTTTAAAGAAGATAAACTGGCTTAAACCTTATAAAGAAATTCTGCAACTGACAATTAAGGAAACTTATGTTTTGGTTAAAACCGATTTACGCTACGTAATGTTGCACGGTATGAATACCATGTCGATTTATAAAAAGATATTTATTTAGAGCATCTTTAACTAGCTCTGGGATTTATCCCAGAGCACTTCATTTCGTTCCTATCGAGCTTTAGCCCAACACGATACTTAGTACTGTTTTGAAATTTTAATATATAAGCAGTAAGCTGCCTCCCTCTATATAATTAATTGTGTTTTTTGTCTGATTGTAATGGATGCCTTTGTTTTGGCTCTTTCTTTAGACGAGAGGCATCTATCCTCTGTTAAATGAGTCAACTTTTATTCCCATTTGCGATTTTTTTACTATATATTTGCACTCGATTTCTGGGACTAACAGTACCGAAGGTGTGCCCAGACGTTTGTGAAATTCTCAAAATAAAGATTGAACTCTCTGATTGATAGCGGTCGTTCAATCTTAATATACACACTCATTTTTTAGATCTATGGAGTTTAAAGACATGAAGCGTCAAGGGGCACCTGCCTTTCTCTTTTGTTTGGCAATGACAATTTGCTTTTTGGCTCTTCCCATTTTAGAAGTTAAAGCGCAGGGAAGTTTTAATACCGCTGATTTATCCACTGTAAAATCTTCTCAGATAAGCGACACCCAACTAAAATCATATATCAGTAAGGGAAAAGCGGAAGGATTAACTGCCGAACAAGCTTTGGATTTGGCTCGTCAGAGGGGACTCTCGGCGAGTGAATCTGCTATTTTATCGCAAAGAATACGCGAGATGGAATTGACCAGTGGCGGGACTGAAGTTGGTACCAGTGTTCTCCGATCTCCTTTAGATTTGCCTGAGTCTTCCCCCGCAATTGAACCCGAGAAAACCAAGGGGCCTATGATTTTTGGGTCACATCTTTTTTCCAATGAACAGTTAAATTTTGAACCTTCATTGAATATTCCCACTCCTGTAAATTATGTGTTGGGCGCGGGCGATGAAATTGTGGTGGACATCTGGGGAGCCAGCACCAATCTTTATCAGCTGCAAGTAGGACCCGAAGGAACGGTGGTGATTGATAATGTGGGGCCAATCTATGTGCACGGGTTAACTCTTGAAGAGGGTGAGAAAAGAATCATCGCCAAATTAAAGCAGTTGTATCGCGGTTTGCGACCAGGTGAGGCGGGGCAAGACACTTATGCCCGTGTGAGTTTGGGGCGGGTACGCACTATTCAGGTGACGGTTCTGGGTGAAGTGAGGAATCCTGGAAACTATACAGTCTCCTCCTTAACCACTGTTTTTAATGCACTGTTTCAGGCTGGAGGTTTGAATAGTGTGGGTTCTTATCGGGATGTTCAAGTAATTCGCGACAATAAAAAAGTGACAGACTTAGACATCTATGACTTTTTACTCTATGGAGATCAAAAAGATAATATTCGTTTAAACGATCAGGATGTTATTAGAGTAGGGGTTTATGGCACACGCGTAGAGATACGTGGTGAAGTAAAGCGCCCTGGGTTGTATGAAATTGTGGCGGGAGAAAAACTGTCTGATCTCATCAGCAATGCAGGTTCTTTTTCTGATGATGCCTATACTCGTCAAATAAAAATTGAACGTAATACAGATAAAGAGCGACAAATCGTACGGGTAGAACGTGAATCATATCCCTCTTTTGAATTGAAAAATGGGGATGTGGTAAGTGTGGGAGGGTTGCTCTCCCGGTTTGAAAACAGGGTGACCATTGCGGGAGCTGTGTGGCGACCCGGAGAGTATGAACTAACAGAGGGGTTGACATTGTCACAATTGATAGGAAAAGCCGATGGTTTGAAACCCGAAGCCTATAAGTCACGCGGAATTATCTATCGTTTGTCTGACATTCATGATTTCTATGTTGAGGCTTTCAATTTGAATGAAGTGCTTCAAAACCCTGAACTTTATGATATCATTCTGCAATATGAAGATAGCGTGGTTGTAAAAGATATTTATGAGATGCGTGAA
>CAZJDS010000272.1:0-3553 GCA_964544795.1 uncultured Alkaliflexus sp.
TGATACTTGCATCGCCTCTTCGAAAAGAGGTGGTTAAAATAACCTCATCTTCATGATCGAAGGAATTGAGCTTGATCCCAATCAACCCCACATTTCCAGGAGTCATAAACAAGTCAGATTTTTCTGATCGATTAAAAAAAGCCTTCAGTTTTTTTGTTAAAGGTCTGCTGATCTGATTTGTATACCAACCCTCTTTTGATTTATCTTTCACCAACTCATTAACTGCCTCTATAGTAAAACCATTTACTCTGTTTTGAACAGACGCCCACTTTTTTAAACTATCGATTACTTCTGCCTCCTCTTTTTGAGTTGAAATAACAATTTCTGAAGCTGTAACCGAAAATGTTCCTTTTGAGTCAAAGTCATCTTTGATAACAACTGGAGAAAATAACTCTTTTTGAATTTGAGGATCCGCACTCACTTTAATCTGAAGAGGCTCTAATCCAGTATGCACTTCCAAAAAACCTGCTAAAATGACTAATAGCCCTTGGCCTGTTAACATGGCAATTCGATAAAAAGTACTTCGAATGCCCACAAAATAAGCTTGCTGATGTTCACTCAATGCCAGCATATAAAAACCATCAGCAGCAATATCATGCGTGGCCGAACTAAAAGCCAACAGCCAAAAGAAGATTAAAGAATATTGAAAAAAGGCAGGGACTGGAATGGTGAGTGCCACACCAGCCAAGCCAGTGCCAATGAGCAGTTGCATGACAATAATCCACCACCGTTTGGTTTTTAACAAATCAACTATGGGGCTCCAAAGTGGTTTTATTATCCACGGCAGATTGAGCCAGCTGGTGTAGAGAGCAATATCTGTATTAGAAACTCCCATACGTTTGTAGAATATAACCGACACAGTCATAACCACAACATACGGAAGCCCTTGTGCTAAATAGAGCGACGGAATCCAAGCCCAAGGTGATCTTTTCTTGTTCAGCATAATTACTCTCAGTTTTTAAAGCTCTTTTATAAATGCAATCAGTTGGCTCCAAATTTCTTCTTGTAGCGCAACCTCTTGAAATATATTTTCAATGATTTTTTTATCCAATTTATGAAAGTCTTCTTCTCTGGGAGTAATCAAAACACCACCAAAATCAACAGAAGCAGGACTAAGAATAATTTGGCTCGCTCCCTCCATAAAAAAATAGTGCGGTCGATGTTTACTCCTGGGAAAAATCCACATTCGCCAACTGCCATCTTCAAAAGTGCAAATAATATTGAGCATAGGCTCTACCTCATCGGGTTGTGCATTTGATAAAAAATTGCAAACCGACTCAAATAGATCTTCAATTTTCTGAATATCAACTCCGTGTATAACAAGGGTCTTTGGAAGATATTGAGGCATAGAAAAGATACTTGTCCCTCCGCGAGAAAAAAGGAGTTCGTCAGAATCTTCTATCTCTTCAATGGGCAAAAAACCTTTGTTACCTGCTTGAAAATGAAAATGGTCTGGGGCGCTGGCACCGCAATTAGGACCATTATAAAAAATAGTAAAATGGGGTAGTGCTTTAGCTAATAACATCATATCCACTATCCGCCCTTGGATGAGTTGAGGCGTGTGATCGGTGTGAGGAATGGTTAAATGTTTTGGGAAAATAGGATAAGGATTGATCAAGATCTGATAATCCTCTCCAAATGAAACTCCTTTTTGTTCAGCTGGCAGAGCATTACTACACAAAAAGCAGGGTCTCTCACTTATAGAAACATCATCCACTTTGGCCGCAGAAGATTTCATCCGAGCCGCATTGTATTGAATCCGCATTTGAATGGATTCGTTAAACCGCAAACTTTTAATTTGAGTTTGCAACAAACCTGCATAATTCTTTGCAGCCAATGGCCAATGACCCATCTGCTCCTCGAATAGCTGCAGAACTTGTTCTTCTATGGAATCCATGTCAAATTGCGTCATCAGTACTTTTGGTTGTTCATCCACTTACGCTTCCAAAGCTCTAATGTACGAATACGATCTTTATAAAAATTATATCGATTCATCTTTTCAATATCTAATTCAGCATCTGAATTTCCTTCCCATCTACGACATAGATAGAGGGGTTCATATATTCGACCTATCTGATACTCTCTGGAAAAAGCCAAGCCTACAGCATAATCTTCACCGTAACTAACATCAGGGATTTGGACTTTCCGCAAAACAGAAGTTAGAAAAGCTCTGGGAGCGCCCAATCCGTTAATGCGCAAGGCATTATTTCGCCCATTGTCTGGCGTCCACTCTTTATGATCAATCAAACCCGGCGGAATCTCCTCCAAATTAAAATTAACCATTTGATAGGTACCAACCACCATAGCACAGTTTTGCGCATAAAAAGCATCTACAATTTTTTGAAGAGTGTCATCTCCTGCATATAGATCATCGCTGTCCAATTGCACAGAAAAACGTCCGCACTTCTCATTCGCCACAGCTAAATTCCAACAACCGCCAATTCCCAATGTTTTGGTTTCTGGAATGAGATGAACTATCCGCTCGTCTTCATTTGAAAGTTGATGAATCAGTTCTGTAGTTCCATCGGAAGAGTGATTGTCCACCACAATAATATTAAAATTGAAATCTGTAACTTGACTTAAAACAGAACGAACAGCCTCTTCAACTGTTTTTACCCTATTTTTAACTGGGATAATTACTGAAGCTTCCACCAAAAAATCTCCTTCGTTGAAATCTGGTTCCTTAAAATCTGGTTTTAACCATGCTCCAACTCTTTTCAAATGATGCGTGCAAACCTCCTCCATCTCGATTTGGACTTGCCGATTTTTAGGATCCACATAATCAAAAATCTTCTCCCCTGATTTTCTATGATCACTTTCCGTTACGGTATATAGGAACTCTGGCAATCTAAAAATTTTAGATTCTTGAGATATCCTAAGACGAAGATCATACAAACCAGCATATTGATAATCAAAATCCATGGAAGAAACCATCTCTTTAAAGATAGATGCTTTTAAAAAAAACACGGGGCCAAAGTCAAAATCATCACGTAGACTTCCTTCCTGATAATCATTTACGGGATGAGTCAAAACTTGCCCCTCTTTATCCATATAGTAATCGGAATAGACCATGCCTGCATCGGATTGATCAGCGGTTTGAATTAGTCTATTCAAAGCAAACGATCCAAACTTGATGAGAAGTGGCTTGGTGAAAAGCAAAACAAAATCTGCTGACTCACATTTTCCTGCCATCGCTTTTAGCATTGCTGACGAGTTAAAAGCTGTAATATTCAACACCTTAGCTCCTTCAGGAAGATCCAAAGAGTTAGAGGTATCCGTGGTTAAAAAATAGATTTCAGAAATTGATGGATGATTTTTAAGCTTCGCAACATTTTCACGATCTTGTGTTGGAGAGGAGGTTGGTAAAAACAGAACCACTTTACTCATAGTTATATCGGTATTAATCTAAGTATTATAAAAAAATCGTTCTTAACCGAATAAAGATATAAAAACGACAAAATGAAAAGATCATTTCATTCCAAAACTCACAAATAAAACTGTAAGTAAAAAATTATTTTGAAGTGTAACTGTATCAAAGAGCAAAATCAACTCA
>CAZJDS010000273.1:0-3537 GCA_964544795.1 uncultured Alkaliflexus sp.
CGTTAAATTATAAATTATATACAGATGAATTATCTAACTTTTCTTACAACGTTGTTAATTTCCATGTGCATTACGCTCAATGGACAATCAAAAGAACCAACGACACAAAATCCGATTATTTATGCTGACGTTCCAGATGCAGCCATAGTTCGTGTTGGAGGCACCTATTATATGAGTAGTACTACAATGCACATGAGCCCAGGTGTACCTATTATGAAATCAACTGATTTGGTTAACTGGGAGTTGATAAATTATGCATACGACACACTTGTTGATAATGAAATGATGAACCTCGAAAATGGCAAAAATACCTATGGGAGAGGTTCTTGGGCCAGCAGCATCCGCTTTCATGACGGTGTGTTTTATGTAACTACTTTTTCTGCAACGGCTGGTAAAACACATATTTACACAACCACCGATATCGAAAATGGTCCGTGGAAGACACAGGAGTTTTCGCCCATGTTACACGATCACTCCTTGTTTTTTGATGACGATGGGCGGGTTTATATGGTCTATGGTGGTGGCGATATTAGGCTCGTTGAGTTGAACGACGATCTTTCTGGGCTAAAACCAGGTGGGGTTGACAAGGTTATTATTAAAAATGCAGGAGCTGTAGCTGCTGAAAAACTTATGCTACACGCTGAAGGTTCTCAACTCATGAAGTACAAGAGCCAATATTATCTGTTCAATATCACTTGGCCTCAGAACGATATGCGCACGGTTATTGTGCACCGTGCCGATAATATCGCAGGTCCTTACGAAGGACGTGTGGCACTTAAAGATCGTGGTATTGCTCAAGGCAGTATTATTGACACCCCTGAAGGTGATTGGTACGCCCATCTTTTTAGAGACAATGGAGCTGTAGGTCGCATTCCTTATTTGGTACCCGTAGTATGGGAAGATGGATGGCCTGTTTTAGGGGTGAATGGAAAGGTTCCTGATAATCTCGATTTACCTCTCAATAGACGAGATTGGTCGGGCATCGTGATTTCGGATGATTTTAAAAGAAAGAAGGGTGATAATTCATTGCCACTCGCGTGGCAGTGGAACCACAATCCAGATAATCGTTTCTGGTCTCTTAATCAGCGCAAAGGCAATCTTCGACTGACAACTGGTAGGGTAGATAGTGATGTCTTGCAATCGCGTAATATGCTTACACAACGTACTATGGGGCCAACAAGCTCTGCTTCAACTAAGCTGAATGTAAGCCAAATGAAAGACGGTGATTGTGCTGGTTTTATTGCGTTACAAAAAAAATATGGCTACGTAGCAGTTACAATGCAAAATGGCGAAAAGACGATTGTCATGGTTCGTGTTGAGTCAGATGAAGCAGTCGTGTTGGCTAATATTCCTTTGTCCAAGAAGAATGTATATTTCAAGATTGATTGTGACTTCAGAGAACGCACAGATAAGGCATATTTTTATTACAGTCTTAATGGGAAGGTTTGGACCCGCATAGGTGAGCCGCTGCAAATGGCTTATACTTTGCCTCATTTTATGGGCTATCGATTCGGACTTTTTAATTTTGCTACCAAAACAGCTGGCGGTTTTGTCGATTTTGATTATTTCAGCATATCACCCGAAATCGACTAAGCAGTTAATTTACTGTAGTGGAGCGTTATTTTTTGTTTTGTGTAATTATCACTTTTTTAAACTGCTGAGTATTAGTGTCCTAATATATCTTTTGAATACGAAAATTAATTATTTAAGGTAGTGAGGCTTGTCTTTTGTATTTTAATATGTAATTTCAAAAAAATAAAGAAAGTTAAATATTGTGCATATTTATTCCTTTACTAGAATAATATCCACACACTTTCTTTAAAATGCATAGTTAGTTTGTTAAGGGGAAAAGGATAGCCTAAATGTTGTAGTTTTTGTTTATACGCTTTTTATAATGAGTTTTTTTATGGCTACTGCATTTGTTTATTTTTGACTATCACTATTATTTATCTGGAGGAAATATGCTAATTTCTGAGTTGTTTGTCAATTTTCATTCTAATGTTAAAAGATTGTTTTTGATAGTTGTATTCTTCTTTTCTCTCACTGTTTCTTGGGCGAATATTAATTTTTACAACATCAATGAAAAATTTGGAATTTCGATTCGTGAAACTGCTTCGGCCTGCATGGACGATTATGGATTTGTATGGGTTTCCTCTAAAATTGGGATACTCAGATTAACTGAGGATGATTACCGCCTTTACCAGTTACCCTTTGATACGCCAGATGTTATAACTGTCAAACTGATTTACCAAAGCTCTGAATTGCTGGCATATACCAATAATGGCCAGATTTTTAAGTACGATATTATTCAGGATGAATTTGTTCTTATCGCCAATTTAGCCAAACAAATCGATTTCCATTTTCTCACGGTTCATGTTATGGTCACAGATGGTTTTGGTTCATTTTGGTTGGCTACTAATCGTGGTCTTATTCATTATAAAAATGATTTATTGAAGATCCATTGGGAAGAAAAACCAATTGCTTATTTGGAGTGGTATAGTTCTGACCAATTATTTGTTGCAGCCGATGATTCTTTGTCTTTATTTAACACCAAAACGAATAAGAAAATTTTTCTTTTTAGCTTTCCTGACTCTTCTATAGGCGTTTCTTTTCTTCAGTATGATGATCTCAATAATGCCCTTTGGCTGGGATCTGTATCATCTGGCTTGTTTAAATATGAATTGAATAGTAGCCAGCTTTTGCATGTGCCTGAAGTACCGAAACAACCTGTGTTGGATATTGAACCCATTTCAGATTCAACTATGATGGTTGGTGTTGATGGTCAGGGGCTTTGGGAAGTAGGAAAACATGATCTGACTGTTTACAATATTTATAAAGAAGATGTTGACAAGCCTAATTCATTACAGGGAAATGGGGTGTATGATATATTTCAGGACAGAAAGGGTAGAGTTTGGGTATGTACATATAGCAGGGGTGTTTCTTATTACAATAAAACATCCCCCTTTTTAACGCATCTGAGGCATATAACCAATAATTCTAATTCACTGTCTAATGACGATGTTAACTCCATCATAGAAGATAGCCGAGGTAATATATGGTTTGCCACTAATAATGGTATTAACAAATGGGATATAGTAAGTGATAAGTGGGAAGCTTTTTATCATAACAAGCAAGAGCATGCTCAGGTTTTTTTGTCATTGTGTGAAGATGCTAATGGTAATATATGGGCAGGCACATACTCTTCAGGTGTTTATCTTTTGGATGGAAAAACGGGTAAAGAGATTGAACATATTTTATTTGCAGGAAATGAATCATTGTTTAAGAGCAATTTTGTCTTCAATATTACAACCGATAGCCAGGATAATGTTTGGATAGGTGGTGTACAAGGAGAGTTGCTTAGTTACAATATTGAGACAAAAGAAATATCTAGTTATGGCAGTCAGCCAGTTTATATAATGAAAGAACTGGATGACAAACATATGTTGCTAGGATGTACTTACGGCTTAAGCATACTAAATAAAGAAAATGCCGATCTCGAAATTGTATTGAATGGATATATTATCCATGATATGCTGG
>CAZJDS010000274.1:0-3517 GCA_964544795.1 uncultured Alkaliflexus sp.
GGAACAAACAAAATTAATAATGATAAGCATGTGAGGCATTCAAGTTTTGATGCAATGTCCTTTGGGGAAATACTTGAATATATTGTGAGCTTTGGAATAAAGGAAAGTGAGATTCAAGAATTTTATAAATATTTGCAGTCAATTCATGAGTTGAACAAAGACTCAAAAATGTTTATTAGCAACCTGATAAAGTACATATTTGACAGAAGGAGTGATGATAAAAATCGAGAAAGAATCCTTAGAGTTGTTGAAACGTTAACGTTGGATTCAGAAATTATGGCTTATATTTATGTATCAATGTTTTTGAATCACAAAGATGGATGGTATCAAAGGTTAACTGAAACAGCTTATTATATAAAAGCAGTAGAATACAATTATGAGGTTGCTGAAGAGCATTTTTTCGAGTATTTCTACAATAACTTCTATTCAGTCGATTATTGTATGGCTGTAGGAGATCAAATTATAAATGCCTTAACAGCAACTGGTTATGATGGTGAATTGATAATCCGGTATTGGGAGTCGTTGTTTGAGATAATTAATTTTAGACTTTCAGGACAAAATGATTATAACTCTGAGGAAATAGTTAAAAAGTCCAAAGAGCTATCCTCTAGAGAAAAAGTAATGTTTCTATTACTTACTCGTCTAAAGTATGGCGAAGCAAATCGTTATAGATGGATTATTTCTTCATTTGACAAAATGTTGGATCAGCCAGAGTATCGTATATGTTTCATAAAACCTTTTAAGCATTATATTAAAAAGAAGAATCTGTTTATTGACTACTCACTAATTGTTTTGTTGTGGCTTATTAGAAGGTGGTTTACTAAAGAAGAGTTGCACGAAAACACTTTAGTAAATGACTTGCTAAGTATTTACCCCACTAAAAATGGTATTATAGACTACTTGATTAGGAATATAACTGATCAAAAATGTGAAAGAGATTATGAAGAGTATGTTCATTCATATGATGGTGGGGATGATAGAATTAATTATTTCATAAAATTATTAATTAAGTCAGATAATAGACTTTATTGGCTAAATAATAAAGGTGTAGATGTTGGTAATATTGTTAAGAATTATTATTTTGAATTAACTGATAAAAATACACAAAAGAATCTTCACGAAATCATATATAACAGTTCATATAGTGTCCATGTACCAAATGTATATTATTATGATATATTAATGAATATTATGAGCAATGAAGTTGAAGCGTTTATCAATGGATTTGTAGGACACCCATTCTTTAGTATGATAGAAAAAGAAATGAATGAAATTTTGATTGATGATATAGAGTATATAATTGCCAATTGCAATTCAATTATTCCTCGTCCATCAGATATTACTATGCCTGAAGAAATTAATGATTCGATAAAAGATGTATATTCTCAAGAGTGGATTTCATTAGCGTACTATGAACGTTGGTATAGTAAAAGAGAAAGGCATAAGAATAATTATGGAGAGAATATAGATTCAACAATCATTATTTCTGGTGTAGGATTCACAGATGAAGAGAATGTTATACCTTTACTGAAACTCAAAGATGAATACAGGCTGTATGACGAAAACCATGCATTCGGACAGACTGGTGATTTGAAAAGTGTTCCACTATTAATTGCTTCCAATCTTAAGATTCATGAGGATATTTATTTAACATTCAGACCATATGATTATCTAAGTATGAGGGGAGATATTCTGGATGTTCTTGGAATTAAGATTGTAGATAAGGGTGAAGGGATAATCGGCATAGATAGCACTGGAGAGGTCGTGGTTAAATATTATAAGTGGGAAGTTTGTTTCGATGATATTGAAACGGGAAGTTATCGAGTGCCTTATATAATTGGCTCAGAAGTTAAAGTAAAAAGTAAAGTTTATGATGAATTGTGTAAACTGTATAATAGGGAAGCAAAGCGTTATATAGTAAAGTGGGAAAAAAGGTAAATGACTATAAACAGGATTGATCGGCAGTATGTTCTGAAAGCCATCAAATTGACTTACATCATTCTGATATAAATGAGAAAAGTCTGCAATTAAACATTTTGCGGATATGTTCTATAGTTGTATAAGCGTCGCGACGGTAGTATTGATGTCTGTCAAGGAGCGATGCTGGAAAAGCTTAATCCAAGGGCACTTGTAGGGTTGGTAAAAAGTTGAGAACGAGTACTATCACGAACTTTGACATTCAAGTGTACAATTATAATGTTGAGAGATTCAAATTCGTATTTTGTATGTGGTAAGGTTGGATAACAGCAAAATTGAGTAGTTTGAAAACAGCAACAGTGCGTGAGTGGATGTTTTTTCCAAACAATCAGATTTTTTAAAACTGTTCTGGCAAGCAATGCAAGTGTATATACACTTGCTAAAAGTGGTTTAGGCTCGGATATGAAAAAATATAAAAGGTGTTTTCGACCATAGCCAGCCAGTATGACAACATTATTGCAAACAGCTACAGCATGCTTAGTGCTACAGGTAATACATAATGTAGGATCTTGTCTCAATTTAAAGCCTTACTAAAGACGTATTGTATATGATTGTAGTAGAATAAAAATAACGATGATGATGGTGGTGGTGGTACAGTTTTACTATAATGATTCGCTTAAGTAGTAAATGATTTGCTAGCAAAGAGTTATAAAGATGATAATAAGTAGAAAATTCGCTTATGACCCGATCTGGGTTCAGAAGCTACAATACGAACTATATTTTTACAATTATACGCCGATATTTCGAGTAGCAAAAAGGAAATATCTATTGGCGGAAGAAATCATTGGGATAAAGTCTCAATTAGGCTATGACTGCCAAAGAACCTATGAGTATAAATTTGATCACCGTATAACTGAGGGGGTACACGATGCTTTAGCAGCCAAGTTTCGTTACGAAAATAGGAATAGATTTGAAACTCCTTTACCAGGTGTCTTAGAAGAGCTTTCACATGAAATCAGAATTAAGAGAGATTGGATCGATTATTTTAAAGAAGAAATAAATAATCTCTTAGATGAACAACCAGGTATGGTTCGTCAAATTGTAATTGCTGCAACTTATCCTGATCCAGATCAAAGAGGGATTTTAGCGATGCAATCTCTCGATAGATACTGTGATAATATTTATCAAAATATCAATGATGAGGAACGAGCTCTTTTATTAAAATATATGTACTCCAGTTCCGAATAACATCTTATTCCCTGACTGTTGCTACTATACAAAATGACTCAGATGCAATATGCACCACAAAAAGAATACCTGTGCAGAGCACAATAGCCACCAGCGTTAGTGCTCAATCAGTGCGCGAGTGACTGTTATTTTTCAACAGCAACCAGCTTATTCAAAAGGATGTTTGCACTCTTTATTCCACCCCTAAAGCCTTAAATACAGCATCTTCCGCTGTTTCATAAAATATCAGATTAAATTTGCCCATCAGTTCAGGTGGCACTGATCCCATATCAGCTGCTGATGTAATGGGCAATAGAACTTTCTTTGCCCCACTATCAAGGCAAACTTGAAGCACATTAGCCAATTCTTCAAC
>CAZJDS010000275.1:0-3493 GCA_964544795.1 uncultured Alkaliflexus sp.
TCAATACCGAGTTCGTGGTGGCAACTTTGATGAGAACTTGGTCTATGTGAATGGACAAGAAGTGTATCGTCCGTTTTTGATGCATTCGGGACAGCAAGAAGGATTGAGCTTTGTTAACCCCGATTTGGTGGAAGCCATTGAGTTTTCATCTGGAGGTTTCAGCAGTTCGTATGGCGATAAAATGAGCTCTGTACTGGATATTCAATACAAAAAGCCAAAGGAAACTGCTGGCAGCGTTTCAGCAGGAATGCTGGGTGGAAGTGCACATTTGGAAGGTGCCGCATTGAATCAAAAGCTATCTTGGATTACAGGTGGAAGATATAAATCCAACAGATATCTGTTGGGAACTTTAGATGAAAAAGGGGCTTACAACCCCAACTTTGGTGATGTACAAGCGTTTGTCTCCTATGAATTGTCACCCAAAATCACCTTCGATCTTTTGGGTTATTACTCGCTTAACTCCTACGAGTTTATTCCAGAAAATAGAGAAACTACCTTTGGCACAATCCATGAAGTAAAGAAGTTAAAAATCTATTTTGATGGACAAGAAAAAGACCGATTCGAAACAGGCTATGGCGCATTTACCACCCATTACAAATTTAATAACAACAATAAGTACAATTTAACTTTTACAGGTTTTAGAACTTTTGAAGAGGAGACTTATGATATAATCGGTGAATATTGGATGCAAGAAGTGGTGGATCAAAATCAGCCCGAACCCGAGGATGACAGTGAGAACCAAATTGGAGTAGGAAGATTCCATCAACATGCACGTAACGATCTCTTAGGAGAGGTTTTGTCAGCAAATGTGGGTGGTCAGCACCTTCAACCCAACAACACCATCACTTGGAATGTGCAATATCAGCAGGAGCATTTTAAAGATAGAATTAATGAATGGGAGATGCTGGATTCTGCCTTCTACAACCTTCCTATAAATGATAAGAAATTAGAATTTAAATATGCCAATCATGGGAAAAATCGACTCACCAACCATCGGGTCAATGCCTATTTAAAAAATGAATCTTCGCATTTTGTTGGCGACGGAAAGTTAGTGATAGACGCAGGTGTTCGATTGAATTATTATTCTTTTACAGATGAGTGGTTGGTGAGTCCTCGACTTCTCTTCTCCTATCTTCCCAACAATCAAAATATACGGTACCGACTTTCAGGAGGTTATTATTATCAACCACCATTTTATAAAGAGATGCGCTTGCACGATGGTACATTGAATGAGAATATTAAAGCACAAAAGTCTATTCAAACCGTGGCAGGTTTTGATTACTATTTTGAAGTAGCTCAACGTC
The DNA here is from genome assembly GCA_964544795.1 of uncultured Alkaliflexus sp. Taxonomy (GTDB): domain Bacteria; phylum Bacteroidota; class Bacteroidia; order Bacteroidales; family Marinilabiliaceae; genus CAZHHH01. The sequence continues at coordinate 1,305 of CAZJDS010000275.1, forward strand.
CCTTTAAATTTACCACAGAAATTTATTACAAATGGTTGGATCGTCTTATCCCCTACCAAATTGACAATGTGAGAATTGTTTACAGCGGAAAGAACGAAGCCAGAGGATATGCAACGGGTATTGATTTTAAAATCAACGGAGACTTAGTGCCAGGTGAAGATTCATGGGCTACACTTTCATTTATGAAAACAGAAGAAGATCTCACACATGACAAATGGAGAGATCCTTCAAAACCTGGAGCGCCTGGTTTCATTCCACGTCCTTCAGATCAGCGATTGAACTTTTCTTTGTTCTTGCAAGATCATCTACCCAACAATCCCGACTTTAAAGCGCATTTAAGCTTCTTATTTGGCACAGGTCTGCCCTTTGGACCTCCACGTTCTGAAAGATACATGGCTGTCAATAGAATGCCTCCCTATCGAAGGGTAGATTTGGGAATGTCTTACGATCTAATAAAGTCTTCCGCATTTAAAAACTCCAATCTCAAACATCTATGGTTGGGATTGGAAGTCTTCAACTTGCCAAATATTGACAACACCATCTCCTACTTTTGGGTAACCGATATTTACAATCACCAATACGCCGTTCCCAACTATCTCACGTCCCGACGGGTAAACGTAAAGTTAACTGCACGTTTTTAGATTTTAGCTGCTCTTTTTCTTCGTCTTCCCATTCGATCAATCCACATTACAACACCTGTAATGGGCAATGCTGTTGCAATAACTGAGGAGATGAAAAATAAAATTTTAGAAAAGAGACCAAAAACATCCCCCAGGTGAATGGCTTTAATGGAAGCAGCTATCTTTTGATTAAAAGATTTGTTTGAAAATAGATCCAAATCTACAATATCACCAGTAAACCTATTCAACTCAATTTTATCGGTTCCAGAAGAGGCCGCAAATCCACTTTTGGCTTTGGTGAATGTTATGGTAGGATCAACATCTTTCGCCAACGAAAAACGGTAAGAACCCTTATACGGCAAAGTTAAATCGGCTATAGATATCAGCTCTTGTATGGATTTTGGTTGAAACCCTTTCTGAAGATAACTATTGATATCAACTGAATTAAACTCTCCTTTAATGGGCAATTGACCCCTTACAGGCATGGGAACATTCAAAACTTTATAAAGTCCAGTTCGATACCAAGGAAAAGACCATTGCGGACCTGTTAGTGCCATCAGAAGTATAAAGAAAGAAGCATAGAAGCCAAGGGTTTTATGAAAGTTGAAACTAAAGACTTTCCAGTTTCCTCGCCAAGTCATTTTCAATCCATAATACCAAAAACGCACTTTCTTAGGCAACCAAATGACCAATCCTGTAATAACCAAAAATGAGAGAATGATGGTTGACCAACCCGTAATAGGACGACCTATTGCAGGATCCATCAACAGCCATCGGTGCAGTTTAAACATCGTGAAAAAGAAGTCATACCCGCGTGCCTCTTTTTGGTCAAAATAAGCGCCATTGTATGGATTCACATAATAATTGGTTCCACGCCCTTTTTCTTCGGGCATACGAATGTTAACACTCCATGCCCGTTGTGTGTTATCAGGGAGCGAGATGGAAGCGACTTTGCCACTGGTTGCCTCTTCAATATGTTGAATAATCTCTTCATGAGTCATTAAACGCTCACCTGTCTGTTGCGAAACTTTAACCACGTCGGAGTTGAGCAGATCAATAATTTCATCGCGAAAAACATAGATGGCTCCTGTACCTATCACCACTGTTAAAACCAAAGAGCTGGCTAATCCCAGCCACAAGTGAATTCTACGAAACCAGATACGAGTCTGAATCCACCATTTATTTTGTTCTTGAAGCATTTTTATATTTTTATCATGAATACCTATCAACTGTCAAAATTGAAATTTGTTCATGCAAAAATAGAGTACGTGAGGAGATGGAGCAATAGCCAATTATAGGGATTAGGGATTAGGGATTAGGGATTAGGGTTAGGGTTAGGGTTAGGAGTTAGGGTTGAAGTTGAGATAAAAGTTGAAGTGGAGGTTGTATGATAAACAACACTGATTTCGACAAGCTCAATCACCTACAATAAAAAGGAGGTATTCCAATATAGAAATACCTCCTTTTAATATTTTCCCTCAACCTTAATCCTTAACCTCAACCCTAACCACTACCCCCTAACCCCTAATCCCTAATCCCTAACCCCTAACCCCTAACCCCTAACCCTAT
>CAZJDS010000276.1:0-3484 GCA_964544795.1 uncultured Alkaliflexus sp.
GATTTATCTATAAATTGCTCAGATGATCTAAATTGTTTAATTTTGGGCACTTAATAAAATAAGGTTCATGGCGAAGAAGGCGAAACCCAAAAATAAGTTACCACACCATTACAACGAAGAGGCGTTTAAAAGACGCCATCGGTTGACCATCCAGTTGAATGATCATGAGATGTCGGCTTTGGAGTTGTACTGTAAAAAGTATAAGGTGAAAAACAGATCAGCTTTTGTTCGCGAATCAATTATGCGTGTGGTAATGAACCGATTTTTAGAGGATTATCCTACTCTTTTTGAAAAACAGGAGCTGGATAGGTTGGTGGTAACCAATAACTCTACATCTATTGATTCTTAGTGACAATAGATAGATTATAGCAATACCTCAGCTTTCTACAATTCAGGCGCAATTAATTCCACCCATTTTTTCAACCTGTAATCTGTCAAGTCAGGCTCATTGTCTTCATCCAGTGCCAAGCCAATAAGTAAATCTCCATCCATACCACTTGAAGAGGTGAAATCATACTCTTCAATGGGCCATTGGCCAATGAATTTGGCACCTGTATCAAGCAACATTTCGTGAAGTTTCCCCAATCCGTCACAAAAAGTATCTGGGAAATTTTGTTGATCGCCCAACCCAAACATAGCGATGGTTTTACCCGTTAAATCTTTTTCGGCCAGCTGGTCAATAAAATCTTCAAAATCTTCTTGCAGTAGTCCCACGCCCCAAGTGGAAGAACCTAAAATTAAGTTGGTATATTGATCTATTTCTTCAGGGTCAACTTCAGTTGCAGCCATGATGTGCGAGCCAGGCAAGAGTTCATGAAGTTTCTCTGCTACAAAACGTGTATTGCCTAAAGATGAGCCATATATGATGGCGGTGCGGTGTTGCATAATTTTCTCAATTAGTATTACTATAAAAAATAAAACAATTGAATCCGTAAAGGGTTTTGTTAATTCTATTTTTTCCGGATAAGAGTGAGTCCATCTCGAAGTGGAAGAATCACTTTCTCCACCCGATCGTCTTGTGCAACCAGCTGATTGAAATCCATAATTCCTTTGGTATATGCATCATCTGGCATGTTGGGCTTGGCTACTTTTCCATCCCAAAGAATGTTGTCTGCCACAATGAATCCGCCTGATTTAAGTTTGTTAAAAACAGCTTCATAGTATTGAGGGTATTCCCGTTTGTCGCCATCTATAAATATAAAGTCGAAATGGTTGGGTAATGTTGGAATTATCTCCAACGCCTTACCTATGTGTAGAGTCAATTGATTTTCTACTTCTGCTTTGGCAAAGAACTTTTTTAAAGTGGATTCCAACTCATCATTTTTCTCAATAGTATGCAAGTGTGCTGTGGGTGTCATTCCTTTTATCATGCTGATGGCAGAATAACCCGTGTACGCCCCTATTTCTAAAGCCAACTGAGGTTGAATCATGCGACAGATCATCTTTAAAATGGAGCCTTGCAGATGCCCGGAAATCATCCTCGGCCTAAGAACATTGATGTGGGTGTATCTATCCAATTCCTTTAATACAGTATCTTCTGCATCTATATGTTCCAAAATATATTTTTCCAGATCAATATTCATGATAAGTCTGTTTTAGCTCTGACGATAGATCAGATAGGAGAGTTGTTGTGGATCAAGAATCTCATTGGCTATATCCATCAGTTTGGAGGATGTTATAGCATCTATTTGTTCATATATCTGCTCCAAAGTATCTACTTTGTTAAACAACAGATAGCTTTTTCCAATGCCCAACATGAGGTTCTCCATATTTTCGTTGGCGATGGTAATTTGACCCTTAATTTGACGTTGTGCATTGTGTAGTTGTAGCTTACCCAATCTTACTTCGCGTAATTTCTTCATTTCGCGTTCCACAATTTTTAAGCTGCGCTTTAAATTCTCCTCATCCGTACCAAAATAGATGCAAAAAACGCCTGTCCCAAAATAGGGGGAATATATGGATTCGATGTTATAAGCAATTCCGTTTTTTTCGCGTAAAGAGAGGTTCAATCTGCTGTTCATTCCAGGTCCGCCAAGAATGTTGTTGAGCAAAAGCAGTCCCAGCCTGCTGGAATGCCCTAAATCATAGGCCACATTGCCAATTACCGTGTGGGTTTGGAAAGTGTCCATCACTTTATCTTTGTGTAGAGGCTGATACGCTAAAGTAGGAAGACGTGTAAATTGGCGCAAGTTAGGAGGGATATCTCCAAAATATTTTGAGACAACTTTCAATATCTTGGCAGGTGTAATTTGCCCCACTGAACAGAAGACCATCTCATCGGTATGATAGTTATTTTTAATAAAGCGCTGAATGTGACCACGATTGAATTTTTCTATCGAGTCAGCAGTTCCCAGAATGTTTCGCCCCATCGGATCGTTGCCATAAATTAGCTCTTCAAAATCATCAATGATTAATTCTGACGGGTTGTCTTTGTAGGAGTTTATTTCATCAATAATCACCTCTTTCTCTTTGATTAGTTCTTTGGTGGGGAAAGTGGAGTTGAAAGAGATATCAGCAAGTAATTCAGCAGCTCTGTCAAAATCATTTCGAAGAAAAGAAGCATAAATACACGTTTCTTCTTTGGTGGTATAGGCATTGAGTTCTCCGCCTACATCATCAATTCGGCTAAGAATATGAAACGTTTTTCGTTTTCTGGTTCCTTTAAAAATCACATGCTCAATGAAATGAGCCATGCCGTGTTCGTTTTCTTTTTCATCTCGTGAACCTGTGTTGATCATTAATCCGCAATATGCAACGGGTGAATTTGTGGGATGATGAATAATTCGGATCCCGTTGGGTAAAGTATGTCTAAATAATTCCATTCAATATTTTAATAAATATCTTACAAAAGTACAAAAGATTATGGGATGGATGAATCAGATGGAGTTTCAAAAATGAGTATCTATTCAAATTGATGCGGTTTTTAATGGATATAGATATGTTTAATTCTTTCTGGATTAGCTTCATTGCCACGAAGTGATAAAAAATTTGAATAACAATGGGTGCAGATCATGGTAGTGGACGATACGAAGCACGGAGTGGGTTCAACCTTTTAACAGGATTTGAAACAACCTTCGTTTGACCATCATACAGGTCGCACCTACGGCGGTATGTTGTTGTGTTTTTTGTAGGTGTTGTTTTTAAATTTAATTGGATGGGCATATTGGACTTCGACAAGTTCAGCCACCTGTTAAATTCAAGAATTTGGTTTTATTGTTTTTTGGTATGTGCTTCGACAAATTCAATCACCCGATCTCAAAGTTTTTGTTTACGTTTATTTTAAACTTGTTGAAATGGATATTTTTTAATCATTTGCTATTGAGCTTGGTAAAAAGGAATAAGCCCTTTTTGAAGATAAAACCCCAATAATTCTTTAATTGTGATTTTGAACAAAGAAATCTTTCCGTATATTTGCAGCGCAATAAAAAAAGGTGCCATAGCTCAGTTGGTAGAGCAACGGACTGAAAATCCGTGTGTCCCTGGT
>CAZJDS010000277.1:0-620 GCA_964544795.1 uncultured Alkaliflexus sp.
TGGAGTAATCTTTCCTTCGTCTAATGCGCCCAATTGGTGAAGAATTTCTGTTGCTTGTGCTACATGTGCAGCTGGGGGTGGAGTCACCCATTTGAGGGTTTCAATATTTTGAATACCCCACTGTGCCATATCTAAAACTACAGAGGCCAAATCTGATTCCATAATTTCTGGCACTCTGTGTTCGATCATCCGTTCTTCATCGGCCAAGCTCCACATTCGATAGCATTTGCCGGGTCCCAATCTGCCAGCACGACCAGCACGCTGATTGGCTTCATCGCGGGTTACTTCCACCGTGGTAAGTCTGGAGAGACCAGTGGAAGGCGCAAACCGCAACGTTCGGCTGTAGCCGCTGTCCACCACGATAGAGACCCCTTCAATGGTCAAACTGGTTTCAGCTATGGAAGTAGCTAACACCGCTTTTCGCTTTCCCTGTTTGTGTGGAAGGATGGCTGCCATTTGTGCACCGTGCGGCAACTGACCATACAAAGGATGAATGGAAATATTGGACAAGCTCTTTTTCAGGATGGTTTCGCAACGACGAATTTCTGCTTCGCCAGGTAGGAATGCCAATATATCTCCTTTGTCGTTTTGTATAGATTCAATAATGGTTCGTGCCATCA
>CAZJDS010000277.1:630-3447 GCA_964544795.1 uncultured Alkaliflexus sp.
ATAGACGTCTCGTTGTCCTGTATGAACCGTTTCTACAGGAAACATACGCCCTTCACTTTTTATGATGGGTGCATTGAGATGCGTAGAGATTTTTTCTGTATCCAAAGTTGCCGACATCACCATCAATCTTAAATCAGGGCGAAGTATCTGTTGAGCCTCGCGACATAGTACCATGGCTACATCAGCAAAAACAGTGCGTTCATGAAATTCATCAAATATGACCAGCCCTACATCACTCAAAGAATTGTCCGATTGAAGCATGCGGGTTAGAATACCTTCAGTCACCACTTCCAATCGGGTCTGTTTACTTATTTTGGTGTCGAAACGAATTCTGTAGCCAATGGTTTCGCCCACGTTTTCTTTGAGTAGAGAAGCCATCCTAATAGCTATTGTTCTTGCTGCCAAGCGACGTGGTTCCAGCATAATTATTTTACGTCCTTCCAACCAAGAAGCATCCAATAGTGCCAAGGGAAGTAATGTGCTTTTCCCTGCTCCTGGTGGTGCGCTAATAACCAAGGTGTTTTCCTGCTGTAAAGTTTCTTGAACTTCTGGAATAATTTCGGTAATGGGCAGTGAAATATTGTGGTAGTCGAACATTAAATTTTCGGTTTCTTTTTCAGGTGATAGAGACACTCTTTTTCACTAAGGTTCATTTCAATTACATTTATAACCATTAAGTTGACAATGATTTTTTCAGCCAACCAACGATTGATGCCAGCAAGTTTTTGAAATTTGCTTATGGTAATGCTTTCATTTTCTGAAAGATATTTTAGAAGCGTATCTTCCGCTTGGGTCAACTTTAGTAGTGTCCCCTTTTTGCGTTTTTGTTGAGCCCATACTTTAAGCAGCACACCGTTGGCTAAGAGATTTTGGTCGTTTACCCGGACGTACACTTTATAATCACCTTCTTTGGTGGGTGCTTTGTGGGGTTTCTCTTTACTTTTAAGGACGGAAACTTCAAGTACGGTTTTTCCATCTTCCTCCCAAATATAGGTATCGAATTTCACAGGAGGCTTGCAATACATAGTTGCTGCTGCCTCTATCATGTAATACTCTTCATCTGATTCTACACCAATGACACGGCCATTGTCTTTTACCCCAACCAGTAATCGCCCACCATCTGTATTGGCAAAGGCCGAAAGCGATCGTGCAATCTTCTTAGAGTCGTTGATGGCAAATTTAAAATCTTGTGTTTGATGCTCCCCTTCAGCAATGAGGTCTTTCAACTTCATATCTGAATTGTGTTGTTTTATATCGAATTTCATAACTGTCTTTGTCTATTTCATCCTTTCCACTACTTCAGGAATGATCTTCTCCCAGGTCTCAATATCGCCCTTCACCTTAGTAAACAGTGGATGAATAGGAACTGTTTTCAAACTGACTATCTCTTCCAGTTTTGTGAGATCTCTTTTCTCCAGCTTAAACTTAATCAATTCGTATTCATACCTGATTTGATCTGAAGTGACTAATATCTCTTTAGTGACTGGAGTAGGTGGATGAATGATTTTTTCTCCATCAAATCGATATTTCCTATAATTGGCCTCTTCATAAATTACCCATAAATATTTTCCTATGCTATGCAATGGCAAGGCACTCTCTTTAAACCTAATAAGTTGCGAATGGTTTTGATATCCTTTGGTTTCTCCCAACAAAACTTTTTGGGCGAGCAATCCTTCGCGCCAAGCAGCAACCAATCCTTTTACATCCAGCATGGATGGATGAATAGACCACAGTCTCATATCGTGATGTGTAAATGGATAAAATAGTTAATTTTTTGATGAGAATAAAGTAGTTTATATCTATTTCACAAATAGAGAAACTCTGACTTCGAGTCCAAACTTCGTTTTAATCCCATTCCAACAGTCGTCTTTGTCCTTGAAGTGAACGTACTTCAGTGGCATCTTGACTCATTTCCAAAGTGCCCTGATAATTTCCCTCTTCGTCTCTCACGGCAAAGTATCGAATGTGAATGAAGCGATCTTTCATCGTCAGCCAGAAGTCAGCATGGTCGCGCGATCCATCTTTAAATGCATCCACAATTTGTTCCACCATGTGCACACTTTCTGGCGGATGACAGTTTTGTACTTTCCGACCAATTACAGCTTTTGAACGATGGAAAATTCGACCTTCTCCTCCTGAGAAATAACGCACTTCATCCTTATCATCAATAAAAGTGATATCCACAGGTAAAGTGTTGAGCATCCATTTGATCTGTTCAGGAAGTAGAATACCTGTGTCAAGATCTACCATTCCTTTCTCTGTTTTCTCTTGTTTGGTATTTTTTTCTATTTTGGGTGGTGTGATGTAGCACCAACCAATCTCTTCACTTTGAGCCAACATAGCGTCCCATTGTTTTTGTGGGATGGCACGCAAAGCAACTGGAAAAATGATCTGTTCTTCCCTGAAAATAATGGGTTTGATAACAAAAAATAGTTTTCCCAATTCACGGCTAATCTCAGATATGTTTTGAAGAGGTGTTTGTAAAAGGTTGTCCAGGTTTTTTATACTCTGGCGGTAGTCGTCGTGAAAAGACCACATAACGCTTAGGCATCGATGACCTTCAAATGCTTTTTCAATGTATGGAAATAGGATGTTCTCTTTTTTGATGTAATGAAGTTCATACGGGATAAGATCTGCAATCCTTTGGCGTAAAAGTTCAAACTCCTCCTTTCTCTTTTCTGAAAATGCTGTTTTTGATATCGTTCTAATATCCTCAAGCACATTTTCAACCGCTCGGTTCTCTTCCATTAAATAATATAGAAAATGATCTTTTGAAGGCACTTCCCATTGAAACTCTTTCAAAGAGTTGTAGAATAC
>CAZJDS010000278.1:0-3439 GCA_964544795.1 uncultured Alkaliflexus sp.
TGCCCGGGGTAACCATCGTGATAAAAGGCACCACCCGGGGAACGGTTACCAATGCGGGTGGAGAGTATTCCATTCCTTCATTGCCTGATGATGCCACGCTGGTGTTTTCGTTTGTGGGGATGTTGACCCAAGAGGTAGCTGTTGGAAGCCAAACAAATATTAATGTGACATTGGAACAAGATGTAATTGGAATTGAAGAGGTTGTGGCGATTGGGTATGGCACTCAGAAGAAGCGAGATGTTATTGGGAGTATTTCGACTGTGGGTTCAGAGTCGCTTGAAACAATAGCAAGTTCAAGTAACTTTAGTAATTTATTACAGGGGCAAGCTGCAGGGGTTAATGCACAAACAACATCAGGCAGGTTAGGGGCCGATGTGAACATCAAAGTAAGAGGGTTAAGTTCAATAAGTGCAAGTACATCTCCATTATGGATTATTGATGGTGTACCTATTATTACCGATGCTGGGACTGATGCCGCCCGTACTTCTAACCAATCTCCTATGTCTTTAATTAATCAGGCAGATATAAAATCAATAGAAATACTTAAAGATGCCTCAGCTACAGCTATTTATGGTTCCAGAGGCTCAAACGGAGTTATCATAGTTACGACTAGAACAGGAGAAATTGGGAAGATGTCGGTAAATCTCGATTACTCAACTGGGGTATCTGATTTGCCTTCTCAAAGGGTTGAATTTGTTAATACAAAACAGTGGTTTGAGTATAGAAATGCGCAGAAACAATCCTATGGTTTGGGTGATTATACAATGGCTGATTTTTATTCCGGCCGGGTATATGCATTCGAACAGCTTACCCGTGAACAGGCAGAAGCAATTGATATCGATTGGTTCGAGGAAACAATGCGTAAAGGTAGTTTTCACAATATCAATTTTTCGTCTGTTGGCGGAGTTGAAAAAGCCAGGTATTTTGTATCTGCAAATTATAGAAAAGACAAAGGTGTAATGTTAAATGATGATCTTGAGCGCTATGGTGTAAGGGCAAATATTGACCTCAACCCAAGCACAAATTTTAAAACTGGTGTAAAATTGAACCTGTCATTGTCTAACAGTAGTCGTGGAACGAATTATAATGAAGCAGAAAGTGGAAATAGTTCCGGTACGGCGGGCGGTTTTAGTTTTATTAATAACAATACACACCCTTTCGTTCCGGTTTACAGCTTGGAGAATCCAAATGAATACCACAATCCCTACCAGGGAAATCCAGTTGCCTTAATAGATACTGACTACATGGTACAAGACCTTGAAATGTATCGAATTTTAGGTAATATATATGGAGAGTATTCATTCTCATTTCTTAGCGGTCTCTCCTTAAGAAGCGAATTGTCAATAGATTTTGTTCAATCCAATCGGAATACTTGGGTATCTCAAGAGATTCGTTATAATGGTTCCCTCGGGGAAGATGCTGCTAGAACAGCAAAAACCTTTAATTATAATGCATTTTTAACCTATGACAAAACTATTGGGAAACATACATTAAATGTAGTAGGTGGCAGTGAAGCACAAAGAACTACTTCATGGTTTCGCAAGATGCGTGGTCAAAATTTAGTAGGGAGTTATCAGGAATTGGGTAGCCCTAGCGAAATGATAAGTATGTATTCACGCTTGAACGGCGAAGCCTATTTGCTTTCTTACTTTGGGCGTGTAAATTATAAATTTAAAGACAAATATTTGGCAGGGATTAGTTTTAGGAGAGATGGTTCTTCGGTTTTTACTCCTAACTACAGATGGGGTAATTTCATGGCCTTTTCAACAGGCTGGATACTTTCAGATGAACAATTCATGGGATTATTTGGAGAAAAACATTTTCTGAAGATTAGGGGGAGTTTTGGTCAAACAGGAAATCAAAACATCCCATCCAATTTGGATGTATCAAAATACACAGGTGGGCTACCTTATGGTGGACTAGATCTTTTGGCAACAGATGGAACCAGAGTAACATCTATTGGTGTTTCAAACCTAACATGGGAAAGTACAAACAACCTCGATTTTGGTTTGGATTTTGGATTTTATAATAACCGTATTAATGGTTCGCTAGCCTATTATAATAAATATGTTAAGGATCTCCTTTTAGCAACTGAACTACCATTTTCTTCCGGTATTGGTTCTATATACGGAAATATTGGGGACCTATTAAATTCGGGTATTGAGTTTAATATTTCGTCAGTCAATTTAGAATTGAAAAACCTGAAATGGCAAACATCATTTAATATTTCATATAATCACAATGAAGTAAAAAAGCTCACACCTCAGGTTGATCAAGCAGGAACAGGTATGGTTAGTATGCCCTATATTACAAAAGTTGGTTATGGGGTTCGTGAATATTATTTAGCCGATTTTGCCCATATTGATTCTAAGAATGGATTGCCTATGATTTATGCTCTTAATAATGAGCATTATAATGAAACTGGTGAAACAATACGATTGAAAGATGAATCTGGACAAGATGTATTGATTTTGGATAGTTATGCAAATGCTAATGCCAACAGATTTCATTTGAAAGGAAAAAACCAGATACCTGTATATTATGGGGGGCTTACGAATACTTTTACCCATAAAGCCTTCGATTTCAGTTTCCTGGTTACCTTTTCGGGAGGAAATTATATTTACGATACATTCATGAGAGACGTAGTTGCTTCGTATGACAGGCATGTTCTATTGGATGTTTATGAAAATTATTGGAAAGAACCCGGAGATATAGCTAAATACCAACGAACGGGATGGAGAGGTAATGTAAGAATGGATGATGGAACTATAGTTGGATTAGGCGATCCTCGGCATTATACTGACCAGTTTTTATTTAAAGGAGACTATGTGAAACTGAAATCATTAACATTGGGCTATACCTTGCCAAAATCGAATAAATTATTCAAGGCTCTAAGATTATATGCTACTATTGAGAACCTGCATACATTTACAGATTATCCGGGTTGGGACCCCGAGGGGCAAGGCAATGTATTGCAATGGGATTTGCCCCAGTTATTTTCAGCTACAGTAGGATTATCAGTGAAATTTTAAAAATTAAATCTTATGAAAAAATATAAATTATTGGTGATTTTCGCTTTAATTTTGACACTAGCATGTGAGAATCAGGATTTTTTCGAGTTGGAGAGGCCAACTGAAAGTCCCTGGCAAACAATAACAGAGTTTGAAAGGGCCCCAATTGGTTCATACAATGCGCTTTTTGCACGCGCTGACTGGAATAATAATTATCAAATTTGGTATTTGTATAAAATTGCAGTTGCTGATGATGTAGCATGGTCAACACCAGGAGATAATGCCTGGGGATGGTATCGCGATACAGAGTTTAATAAAAAGTTACTGGATGATTTATTCCAATGGACATACATGGCTATTTCGTCAGTTAATGATGCCCTACAATTTGTGAAAGAAAATGAGGGGAATCCCTATCCTGAAATCAGTGA
>CAZJDS010000279.1:0-2640 GCA_964544795.1 uncultured Alkaliflexus sp.
TTATCGAGAAAGGTTTTGATCAGCAAAGAGGGATGAATTACTACAAACTTTTCTTCGAACAAGAAATTTAATAATTCAGCATTGGTTTTTTATACAATAACCTATGAACTTTAGATTTGTACTCAATATTTTTGGACGGGTTCTAGTGATCCTTGGACTGTTTATGCTGTTCAACCTTATTTGGGTATTTGTTTACAAAGAATCAACACTTCTAGCGCATCTGATTTCCAGCATGATCTCGATGGGTGTAGGTGCAATTGTCTATTACTCCACACGCCCCAACTTAAAACAGGAATTGGGACTCAGAGAAAGTTACTTCACCGTAACCTTTACTTGGGTAATTATCTCCATATTTGGCTCTTTGCCTTATATTTTATCGGGTAGTATTATCCATTTGCCCGATGCGCTTTTCGAAACCGTGTCTGGCTTTACCACAACTGGATCTTCTATTTTAACCAGCGTGGAAGATATGCCCAAAAGCATTCTTTTTTGGCGTAGTATGACGCACTGGATTGGCGGTATGGGAATCATTGTTTTGGTCGTGGCTATTCTTCCACTATTACGCATTGGTGGCTACAACTTATACAAAAATGAGGCATCTGGTATTTCTCATGAAAAATTAACCCCTAAAATGGCCAGTACAGCCAAGCGTTTGTGGGGTATCTATATTGCATTGACATTTATCTTAGTGGGATTTTTGCTTTTGGGTAAAATGTCTATCTTCGATTCTCTAAATCATGCATTTAGTACAGTTTCCACAGGGGGGTTCTCCACAAAAAACAGTAGTATTGCCAACTTTTCTCCCTATATCCAGTATGTCCTTATTTTATTTATGTTCTTAGCGGGAGCAAATTTTTATCTGCACTACCATTTTTTAAAAGGTCGATTTCGAAAGGTGTTTAACAATCTCGAATTACGAACTTACTTTGGTATTGTATTTATTATAAGTAGCATCATTGCTTTTATTATTTTTAACCATGGTGGATTATCGGTTGAGAGAGCCATTCGTGATGCATTGTTTCAAGTGGTTTCTATAATAACCACAACAGGTTTTGCTACAACTGATTATTTACAATGGCCTTTACAGGCGTGGGGACTTATTTTCTTGTTAATGTTTGTTGGCGCATCAGTTGGTAGTACAGGAGGTGGTGTGAAGGTGATTCGCCACGTGGTTTCTTTCAAAAATGTAATGCTTCATTTTCGTAAAATGCTTCATCCCAATAGTGTTTCCCTGTTAAAAATTAATGGCGAAATTATTGATGAAGAGAAGGTGAGTAGTTTGGTCTCTTTCTTGGTTTTGTATGTTGTTACTTTTACTATTGGTTCTATTCTGATGACTTTTCTGGGTGAAGATATTCTTACTTCAGTGGGAGCTGTTGCTGCAAACATGGGGGGCGTTGGTCCTGGTATAGGTTCGGTGGGGCCTGCCAGTAACTATGCGCATATCCATGACGCAGGTAAAGTTCTCCTCTCATTTCTGATGATTGTCGGTCGTCTGGAGTTGTCTACAGTTCTCATTCTATTTACAAGTCTGTTTTGGACAAGATAATGTGTGAGGGGTTACGTAAGGGGGGCGTGATATTGTCTCTTAAGTTAATAATAGGCAATTTTTTTTCTTTAACTTTGGGTTAGGATAAAAACTATTTAGTTATGAATGCAGCCGAAATAAAACTTGATTTATTACGTAGGATTGATAATTTATAGGAAAGTGAATTGGAAGGATGTATGATAAATTCTTAACCTTATTGAGTACAACTTCAGCTTATAACTTGTCAGAAATTGAAAGAGAGTCTGTAAAAGTTGCTTTGTCTGATAGTAAAAAAGGGAATGTTTATTCTCATGAAAATGTTGTCAACGAAGCTAAAGAATGATACCCCAATCTTAGGTTCAAAAAAAATGTTTTATAGAATTAAAGGCGGCATAAGTGTTGAGTTAATAATATTTTAGAATTATGCTTAGAATCAGAATATCTTGTCGATGATATTCGTTCTATTTTTATATTAAGACGAACAACAATATATTTAAGTGGTTTTGTTTATATCAGTATAAAGTGAAAGGATTATGAAGACAATAGAAAAACAAAATTACATTTACAGTCATATACACAAGGTAAATGAACCAGCCTTGAATGAGCTTTACAATAAGGTAAAATCATTCCTAAACCAGTCATTGGTTGAAGAGTCTGAAGATGATATTAAGAATGGAGATTTGACTTCTCATGCAGATTTAAAAAAGGAGGTTCAGACTTGGCGGACTACTAAATAGTTTGAACAGATAGAGCCAAAAAGGATCTACGGAAAGTCTATTCTTTCTCTACAGAATTAATAGGTGAAGAGAAGGCTTTTGCAATGATTACGTCCTTACTCGAAAAGCTTGACTTTCTTTCTGATGCAAAATTTGTGAGAATGGGAGCTATTGATGAAGAGTTCAATCATCTTAAATATCAATACAAAAAAATAATAGAAAAGGATATCAAAGTTACTTATAGGATAAGCTCTTCAAAACCCATTATCTATATAAATAGAGTTTTTGATACAAGGCAAAACCCCCGAAAAACAAATAATTCTTCTTCTTACAATCAAGCAAAACTCTGATTCCTTATTATTTGTCCCTTTACATTACTGGATTTTCAATTTCAAC
>CAZJDS010000279.1:2650-3424 GCA_964544795.1 uncultured Alkaliflexus sp.
CCCAAAACCACAATAGACTGAAATTTTAATTCTTCTTATTTTGTAGATTAATTCTCTTCTATTTTCAATTTCAACTCAAACAAATCTGTTCTGCGATCTTTCAAATTCCGAACACTTCCGTAGGTGTGAAGTTCTGCCAAAAGATCTAAGTCCACATCTGCCACCAAAATCATTTCTGTATTGGGCGTTGCTTCTGATTTTATGCCGTTGGTTGGGAATGAAAAATCGCAAGGTGTAAAAACGGCCGATTGTGCATATTGTATATCCATATTATGCACTTTAGGTAAGTTTCCTACTGAGCCTGCAATGGCAACATAGCATTCGTTCTCTATGGCTCTTGCACGTGCGCAATACCGAACTCTACTGTAGCCATTTTGTGTGTCGGTGAGGAAGGGCACAAAAAGTATCTTCATTCCTTGATCTGCCAAAATTCTGGAGAGTTCAGGAAATTCCACATCGTAACAAATCAGCACGCCAATTTTGCCGCAATCGGTTTCCAAAATTTTTATTTTATCACTTCCAGAAAGACCCCATGCTTTAACTTCATCTGGTGTGACGTGGATTTTCTCGTAGCTTTCCCAGGTGCCATTTCGTCGGCATAAATACCCAACGTTGTAAAGTTTTTCACCCTTCATCAATGGCATACTCCCTGTGATGATGTTGATGTTGTAGCTGATGGCAAGTTGAATAAAATGATCTCTGATGTCCAAAGTGTATTCAGCCAACTTTCGAATGGCATCGGGCTCTGAGAGGTGGTTGTATTTAGCCATTAGC
>CAZJDS010000280.1:0-3416 GCA_964544795.1 uncultured Alkaliflexus sp.
GATGTCGTTGTATGCTTTTGTTGCTTTCTCTGATTCTATGGTGTAGAAGGCATCTTCTTCTCCTGAAAGCACAAACCAATCATTGATAAAACCACTGTGTCCCAACAAACGAGTATTGACCACCAGAGTATCTATATACCGTTTTTCAATGGTCCAGCTAAAACTATCGCCAAGTTCACTAACACACTCAATAATAGATTCACCTTCATATAAGCGACGAATTTCTGCTTCGGTGGAATCTACATTAAAAGAAATCTCATTGTACCAACTATCAAATCTGGGTAGTATATTTAGTTTCCTGATTTTTCCTTCCTCACGGGGAATAGTAATTTCAAATAATTGTGCTTCAGAAGAGTCTTTGAAAATAAAATACTGACTGGTTTTGCCTGATACGGTTCTTTCATTTTGGCCAAAAATAGCTTCCAAAGGATCTTCTTTGCTATCCCCCTTTGCAACAAAAGTGAATTCCCAACTGTAAGGAGCCGTTATGTTGTCTCCTTTCCATTGAATATAATAGGTCTCGTGAGCAATACACATCCAATACAATTTGGCTTGATCACTACCGAAGTAGCCCTTGTTACTATAAATTTGGGTATATTCAATCCCATCCGAACATCCAGAATAACAGACCACTTCTGTGTCCTGATCCGTTAAACCGACTGAGTTAAGAATGATATTTCCGTCGTGTGGTGCTGTGAATTTATACCAAATATCATTATCCCCCTCATGCTGGGCGTAGTTCACACCAATAGCAACATCTTTGGCATCACAACAAAAGCCATTTGTTGAATACGTAGATTCTATCAACTCCCAATGAAACTGAGAATCTCCGCTATACCCCCAGTAAATTATATAAGTGGAATCTTTTGATGCCACAAAAGAGTGCGCCATGTTGCTGCCACAATAGGTTATATCAACACGGTTTATTTCCTGACTACAATTTTTATATATCCGAGGATTGAGATAAATGTCAATATCATCCGCAACATTGCAGCGGGAAAGAGTAATTTCAGCATTGCTTTTTGCTGTATAACTAAACCACTGCCCATTTTCATAATTAAAGGTTTGAAGACCCTCATCAATTACCTTAGGGTTGTTGCAGTGTTTTCCCTCTGCGAAAGCAACTTTTTCTAACATCCACTCCATGCTGAGACCTGTTCCGCTTGTGTTTGAATCAAACTTTATATAATAGGTGTGGTAACGATTTGTGTTGAACTCTATGGTTTTTTGCTTATCTCCACAATCCTTACTTTCAATGCTTTCTTCCCAACTGCTATTATCCTCATAAACTCTGATGTCAGGAAAAAAAGATGTCTCTATTCCACAGTTGGACAAAACAACGCGTCCCCCACTGGTGGGTATGTACTTAAACCATTGAATGTTTGTTTCAGTAAAGGTGACTTCGTTAAATCCTAAGATAGCCTGATGTGCATTTCTTCGATCAGAACCTTCTACTAAGGGTGTTTCCGAAAAGGAAAAGGAGTAAGGGTTGTTTGAATAATCTTCATGCATAATAAAATATACAGTATCGCTTGGATAACAATCGAACAGTACCTCAGCCTGAAGGCCACAAGCATTGCCATTGAATATGGAAGTGGCTATTTGATTGATGCTGTCATACACAGAGATATAAGTATTCTCATCTGTTAAACCGCAAGTGCTTATCTTTATCTCTCCAATGCTTTTAGGCACATAATAATACCACGTTGGCATGCGGTTGGTCTTGGTCATCGCATTGAGACCTTCTTTTGCTTTAAATGCATTGGTAATCATATCACCAGCAACGGGCTCTTTTTCTGTGATTGTCCACTCAAAGGAAACCTCTGAAAAAATATTGATCCAGCGAATATAAAGAGGTTCTCCGGGTTTGCATCGAGTAGCAGCTTTCCCAAAATCTCTGCTACGCGTAGTTACAAATTTTGAATTATTATAGGATCTATAGATTTCTATTGAGGGCATTGGAGATAAATCATTGGGCATCTCAATCTCAATTTTACCTGAACTTTGTGGGTAATAGACAAACCAGTACTCTCTGTTATTTTGGATTTGATGCTTTCCAAGAGTTATCTCCATTGGAAACTCCTTGGTTCCTATTGGTTGCTCTATCTCTTTAATAGCAATATTGTAAAAACCCTCAATGTAATGGCCTTTTGTTTTTATCAATATTTTTTCACCTGCTTTCAGATAAATGTTTGCCAAATCTTTTCCTTTCTCAATCAGAGAGTCGCACGAATGATAAAATTCAATATTCACGTATTGAGTCTTATTTTCGAGCCCAGTTGCAGTTACACTGATTTTGGATCGTTTACTTGCGGTGTATTCAAACCAATAGTCGGTATTGCCCAATAAGCTTTTGCTATTTTCAAGAGAAATAAGCTGAGGGGCAGAACAGAAATAGGGGTTTTCCTTCAAATCCCAATATATTCCGTCTATTGAGCTATGACCAGAGTTCCCAATGTAAATAAGGTAGTGATGTGACTTTTTAACTTTGAAGACAACTCTACCTTCTTTTTCATTTGAGTTATCGGTCGTATCTGAGGCTAAAATTAACCCTGATGCCTCATCTATAAGATGAATAGTAGTTTCTGCAAACGCATCATATTGAGTTGCTATCATTACATCACCATTAATATTAGGGATGTAACGAAACCATTCACCAGTGTTGTATTGTGTTTTGGCATAATGTACGCCTTCCCCTACATCTTTGGGGTTCTGTTCAGCTGAACCAAGGTCGATTACAAACTTTTTAGCTTTAAAATAGAATGCGATTTGATTCCGAAATCGTACTACATATTCTACATCTTTTTGATAATTGAAGTAATAATAATCAGGTGCCCAATTGGCTTTTTCTAAATTTACTGGAACTTTCTGACCAGATTGCTTCTCCCAGACTTCTATTTTGAAGTCTGCATCATACTCTTTGTCAATTCTTAGTTGACCTATTGAATCAGCCTTAAAGTGATACCAATAATCGATTCCAGTCTCGGGACCAAACCTAGTGAGTTCATCAATGGGCAGGATTTTGGGTTTTTCTGATGTCTTTCCTTCTTGAGGAGTTTTAGTTATCAGTTTCCACGATAGATCTACTAAGCTATCTATTTCATTTTTCCAGTGAAAATAGTAAACTTCACCTTTTCGGGGAGAGAATGAAAAATTGTCTCTAAAAGGGGCATAACCATATTGGATAAGGTCTATTTTATCCACGCGGGATTGATAAACTTCGTATTCGGAAAAAGAACTTTCCATGCCAATCCATTGATTGCCATCACTAACATATTTGTACCAGACATCGAAACCTAGCAATAGCTGAAAATCCATTGTTTTATCAGTTATTTCAATGGACGTGGAGTAATGCTCGCCTGGGCTCAAATTCTTTTCTATGCAATCCCAATCGTAAGCTTTTTCAGCATAAATCC
>CAZJDS010000281.1:0-3411 GCA_964544795.1 uncultured Alkaliflexus sp.
ACTTTCCTGAGTGTCCTTCAACAGTAGAGACTGGAAAATTTGGAATCTCTTCGTACGGGATGCTGGTTTCGATCTCTATTTCTTTGACCAATCCGCCCAAGCCAGTTCCTAAAATGATTCCGATGCGTGGATCTGTTTTTTGTGCAGCCATTAAAAAGTCAGCAGTTTCTTTTATTTTCTTTAACATAGTGTTGATATTATTTTCGTTTAATATAATTCAAAATAGTTTCGTTGAAAGCGTTTTCTCCTCTCATTAAAAATATGGGTTGGATGGGGATATACCAAATAAGCTGTGCCATTTTTTTTGAGAGATGCTCCGAAGCTGCCAACCGTACCGCATCTTTTTCTGTGGTCAAAATTAGGCCGTAAGTACCGTCAGGGTTTAAAGCACTCTTTTCTATCTCTTTCAAATCTGAAGCCGAAAAATGATGGTGGTCTTTATATCTCATGGCTTTTATGGGTACACCAAATAGTTCTGCTCGTTTAAAAAATGGTTTTGGATTACCAATACCTGCAACTACGGTTAGGGGATGTTTGCTTTTATTCAAAGTTTCTTTGAAGCTGGTTGTAGAATCGGAGCTGTTTAACTGTTTTGGCTCTCCATAATCAATGGCACTAAAAAACACTTCTTGATGAGATGCAACTTTCAATTTCCTCTGAATCATCTGAGTTTCATCCAAAGAAAGATCTTTTGGACATTTGCTCACCACAACCATCTGCGACCGTTTTAGTGCTGAGGATGGCTCTCGCAAATTTCCAGCGGGAAAACAGAGGTCCTTCCACATGGGACGATGATAGTCTGTCACCAAAATTGAGAACCCTGGTTGAACATATCTGTGTTGATAGGCATCGTCCATAAGGACAATGTCGGGTGGGGGAGATTGAGCCAATAGTGCTTCCATTCCCAAAGTGCGTTTTTCAGCCACGGCCACCATTAGATTGGGAAACTTCTGTTTCATCTGCATGGGTTCATCGCCTATGGATTCGTAAGTGGCAGTGTGGTCAGCTAAAATTACCCCTTTGGTTTTTCGACCATATCCACGACTTAGCAATGCAATGCGGTGATGCGTCTGCAACAATCGGATGAGGTGTTCGGTAAGAGGCGTCTTTCCTGTTCCGCCTACCGTGATGTTGCCCACAGAAATAACTGGAAGCGGATAAGATGTGGAAGGCAATATGGCTGCATCGAACAGCTTATTGCGTACCACAGTTACCAAAGCATATATCCACGAGAAAGGTAAAAGTAGACGGCGAAAGAACATATTTAAATTTGTATAAATATTTTATGGTCAATTTGTCTTTAAAGGCAAAGATCAAATATAATCAATTGAAATTGAAAATGGAGCTATGGTTTGTTCACTAACGGGATTCAAGTTTGTAACAAACTTAGATGGAATGAGTGATTTCAGGGCTATTGCCCCTCTATAAAACAACAATAGCTGTAGGTTTTCTTACAGCTATTGTTTGCGATTAAATAGTATGATTTTTACTGAATGCTGATATCAAAGATATAGACACTTGACGAGATTTTTTAATTTCCAAGCTGCTTTGAAAGAAATGTTTCCATTGCCCTATAAAATTCAAATCTGTTCTCTTCATTACGGAATCCATGACCTTCATTGTCTTTTACAAGATATTCTACATCTACGCCTCTTTCTTTCAAGGCAGCCACCATCTGATCCGACTCATCTACATTCACCCGTGGATCGTTAGCTCCTTGGGCAATAAAAAGAGGTGCTACAATTTTATCGGCTTGATAAACTGGAGAAACTTCTCTGAGCATAAGGCTATCTGCTTTAGGGTCTCCAACCATTTCGTACATCATGGCGAGTAGTGGCTCCCAGTAGGGAGGGATGGTTTTCATAAAAGTGAACATATTGGAAACACCCACATAATCAACACCTGCTGCATACAACTCAGGCTCTTTAACCAAACCCATTAAAGTGGCATATCCACCATAGCTTCCGCCATAAATTGCAATTCGTTTTGGATCGGCAACTCCTTGGTTGATGAGCCAATAAGTTCCATCGGTGATGTCGTCTTGCATTTCACGTCCCCATTTTTTGAATGAGCTTTCCCAGAACGCTTTTCCATAGCCAGTTGATCCTCTGAAATTCATTTGTAACACAGCATATCCACGATTGGCCAAAAATTGTATTTCTGGATTAAAACCCCACTCATCGCGAGCCCATGGACCGCCGTGAGGATTAACAATAACAGGTAGGTTTTTTGCTGTTTCCATGGTATAACCTTTCGGAAGGGTGAGATAACCGTTAATTGTCATCCCATCACGAGATTGATATTTTATCGGAGTCATGGTTGCCATCTCATTCTCATCAATCCACGGACTTACTTCAACAATTTTTTCAAGTTTATCGGTGTTTTTGTCGTAAATATAATAGGCGCCTAAAGAGCGATCGCTGTATGTGCGGATAATAAATACAGTTTCGTCCTTATTGGAAGCACTGATACCCACTTCGTAACCTTCAAGCTCTTTGTTTAATCTGTCAAAGAGAGATTTTGTTTCATCATCGAAAAAATGGCGTTCGTTTTTCCATGAAGTATAACTTGCAGCAGTTATTACTTTGCGAAGACGTGAATAATAAACTCCATCCACATCATAATCGTCGTTTTCATAAAGCACGCTCAACTCCTTTCCGTTGGCAATATCGAATTCAACCACTGCGCTTTTATCTCTACCCAGATTGGATGTACCAATCACATTCTTGTTGTCGAAAGTGAAAAAGTGGGGCGAAACTTCATCTTTAAAACTTGTGGTGAGAACAGTTTTCCATTCATCTTTTTCTGTTTCACGGTATAGAATGCTGGTATTTACTCCATCAACAATGGCATAGGCTACCCTAAGTTTACCATCGTGATCAAACATCCAACCCTGTATATTTCCAGGATTTTCTGCAAGCATTTCCATTTCACCTGTTTTCAAATTTAGACGATAAGGATCAAAAACCTGCGGATTACGTTTGTTCAAACCAATGATGACTTCATCTTCATTCTCATAAAGTTCGTCAATTATTTGGGTGCGTACTCCATCAAAATCGGTAAAACAAATGGAGTTTGTACCATCTATATTGACGCTGTATAATTTGTAGTTTTCATCACCACCATTGTCTTTCAAGTAAAGAATTTGTTCATTGTTTGGCCAGAAGTACCCCGCAACATCTCTGTCTGTTTCGCTTGTAATACGAATGACATCTGTAGCTCCTCGTTCTTGAACAAAAACATTCATTCTGTTTTCGTAAGGAGCCATGTAAGAAAAGTATTTGCCATTAGGCGAAATTTGGTATCTGGTTTTTTCAGGATTTTTGAAAAAATCCTCTAAAGGGATCAATTTTGCTTTCATAGGAGCTTTCGTTGCATTTGTGCAGCTTCCGACGAGTAATGTCAGTACAA